>NZ_PJBU01000079.1:0-69668 GCF_002863645.1 Psychrobacter sp. MES7-P7E
ATTCTATCCAATACGCTCGTTATATCGTTATCTAAATTTTTTACTAAATCATTTTGATAGTCAGAGAACTCAATTATTACTGGTATACATTCAGTCTTAGATTCTTTAAAGTCTTCAATAGACTTCAAAACATGATTAGCTACCAAAGCTGACTTACCAGACCCCATCCCTCCTTCTAGAAGGATAAGGTTAGAAATATCCAAAGCTTTACTAAGTGAGTTTACCTTTCTGAGATTAGATAATTTTATTTGCTGATTGTTTATCTCTTTCCTTTTTATCCTTATATCTACGTACTCAGTTGTAGACTGGTACCCTTGAGAGTTACCAATGAGAAGTTTTTCACACTTTTCATTCAAGTCATCGAAATAAAGATTCAATAACACTCTTGAGTCTTTCCAATATTCATCATAATACTTATTTATTAGAGGAACTAATTCTGTTTTACTTATAAAATTAATAGCATTACCTTTGAACTTTGCATGGACAACTTTTTTCGCTTGATTGCTAATAGTTCCATTAGTAACTACTACTATTTTATTTATTAATATTTCTTTTAAACCATTGTTTACATATCTGGGAACAACAAAACATTCTTCTATTTGTCGCGAGATTTCTGGCAAATCTTTTTGTGTTATTTTTCCAACTTTTACTACAACCCCTGTATATTCCTCATCTCCAAAATTTCCTACAGATTCTAAAACAAAATCTGCACCAAATTCCTGATTGCCTTGCGTATAGTCTACTTTAGTGAAGGATTCCATTCTAGTAAATAACTCACGTAGAACAGGGTGAAAATCTTGCACTTCCCTTACTATATCATTTTCCAGTTTTTTAGATTTCTCTTCATAATTCATATTTTCACCTTTTAAGTGTTTGATAATTTTTAAAACTATAACTATCTATGGTCTAAAACTTACATTCTGAGGAAATACTTCATATATTATCTGACAATACTTTTCCTTCCTTATAGTCTAATCCAAATAAAACCGATACAATATTTATAACAATCTTAATTAATGAAATAAACAATGACTTATTCAATAGACTATCGCAAACAGGTACTTTCTAGCATCGCTGATGGCATGACCATACGAGAAGCTGCGCTGTTTTATGGACTTAGCACCAGCACCATTCACAGCTGGCAGCAGAACCTAACTCCTAAAACAACCAGAAATAAAGCACCAACTAAAATACCTGATGACGCATTGATTGAAGACGTAAAAACATATCCAGATGATTATAACTATGAAAGAGCTCGTCGCTTGAACTGTAGTAAGACTGGCATCTTTAATGCTTTAAAGCGTCTTGGTATCAGTCAAAAAAAAGACCTTAGAACATCCAAAAGCGTGTCCGATAAAAAGAGCGGTATTCCAGAATAAGCTTGATAGCTTTACGCAGCAAGGCTACCCCATTGTCTATATATACGCGCGCGGCTTTGAGGCTGAAACCATTCGTTCTCATGGCTATGCACCGATTGGTACACCCTGTATCGATAGCTACAACTGGCAAGCAAAAAAGCGAACCAACGTCATCGGAGCTCTCTATGAAAACATGCTTTTTGCGCTTGATTACTTTGAGCAGAACATCAATGGCACCATATTCTACGACTGGTGCAAACACACTTTAATTCCAAGTCTCAAGACTAAATGCGTGATTGTCATGGATAACGCTCGGTTTCATAAAAGCAAACGTATTCAAAAGCTACTCAACAGACATGGCCATCGTATTCTTTGGCTACCACCGTACAGCCCTGATCTAAACCCTATCGAGAAGAAGTGGGCACAGGCTAAGTTTCTACGCCAAGGGTGGATGGAGAATAATCTACCTAAACTATTTTATGATATGGGCTGTATCGATTTTATAAAGACTTAACTATACTAAGGTATAATCATATTTACCACAAAAAATAAAATATTATAGATAATAGCACACAAATATTTAGTAAAATGGTGGTGCAAAAGATAAGTTAGAGAACTAACCAGTAGGCAATAAAAAACGCCATCACAATTGTGACAGCGCTATTTGTTAGTACAGATATCTAAGTGTGAGTTACAACGCTTTCAACTGCTCCATCTGCCCCGCCATAGTCTTAATCTGACCTTCTAACTCAGCCAGTTTCGTCGTCTCAGCATCGACTACTTCGGCTGGCGCTTTACTGACAAAGCCTTCATTACCGAGCTTACGCGCGATACCGTCGGCTTGCTTTTGTAGCTTTTCATGCGCCTTGCCCAGACGTGCCAGCTCAGCCGTAGGATCGATTAGCCCTTTCATCGGTACGAGTACCCGTAGCTGACCGACCATGCTTGATGACGATAGTGGAATCTTCTGATCAGAGCCGTCACCACTATTTATAATCTCTAGGCTCTCGACTTTGGCAAGCGCTTTGAACTGGTTTTTGATACGGGATAGACGCGCATCTTCGTCGCTAGAGACGTTTTGTAGTAGCACTGGCAGACGTACCGCGTTACCCAGTTTCATCTCACCACGGATGTTACGGACGCTCGCGATGAGCTCCTGTAGCCACGCCATATCCGCCTCTGTCTGCTCACTGATTTGGCTGTCATCGGTCTGTGGATAGTCAGCGACCACGATGCTGTCAGTGTTTTTACGACCCAGTAGCGGCGCGATGGTCTGCCAGATCTGCTCAGTCAGATACGGCATGATTGGATGGGTGAAACGTAGCGCCGTCTCTAGTACGTGCAGTAGCACATAGCGGATTTGCGCTTTACGCTCGTCAGACACCGAGTCATCATTTAGGCTGGCTTTGGCAAGCTCAACGTACCAATCACAGTACTCATTCCAGATGAACTCATAGATATCTTGGCTGACCATATCGAGACGATACTGAGCAAAATGCTGATGAATGTCTTTGACGCTTGAGTTCAGACGACTCATGATCCACTTCTCTGGTAATTCCCAAACGTCAGGGTTCGCCGTTTGGTCGATAGGCTTGGCATTGCTGTCACCATCGACACAGTTCATGAGTACAAAACGGCTGGCGTTCCAGATTTTATTACAGAAGTTACGATAGCCCTCGACACGCTTTAGATCAAAGTTGATATCGCGACCCGTACTGGCTAATGAGGTAAAGGTAAAGCGCAACGCATCGGTACCATAAGCTGGGATGCCTTCTGGGAACTCTTTACGCGTTTGCTTCTCAATCTTGGCCGCATCTTTTGGATTCATCATATTGCTGGTGCGTTTTTCGACCAGCGCTTCTAGCTCAATACCGTCGATGAGATCAATCGGATCTAAGACGTTACCTTTTGATTTTGACATTTTTTGACCATTGCCATCACGTACCAGACCATGCACATAGACGGTCTTAAACGGTACTTGCGGCGTGCCATCTTCGTTTTTCACGAAGTGCATGGTCATCATGATCATGCGGGCAACCCAAAAGAAGATAATGTCAAAACCTGTCACGAGCACGCTGGTTGGATGGAAGGTGTCCATCACGCGTGGATCAGCGTTGACGTCTGCCCAGTCAAGCGTACTGAACGTCCATAGACCTGAGCTGAACCACGTATCGAGCACGTCATCATCTTGGCGCAGTTTTACATCGTCACTTAGGTTGTATTTGCTACGCACTTCGGCCTCATCACGGGCGACATAAATCTCACCTGTCGCATCGTCATACCATGCAGGGATACGATGACCCCACCACAGCTGGCGACTGATGCACCAGTCTTGTAGATCAGTCATCCACGCCATATACATGTTTTTGTACTGTGCAGGGACGAACTCAATGCTGCCGTCTTCTACGGCGTCAATCGCAGGCTTGGCCAGCTCTTTAACAGCGACATACCACTGATCGGTCAACCACGGCTCAACGATCGTACCGCCACGCTCAGCACGTGGTGCTTTTAGCGCGTAGTCCTCGATATCTTCTAGCCAGCCTTGCTCGCCTGCTTGCTCTACAAGGAATTTACGCGCGGCAAAACGCTCAAGTCCTGCATATTCGCTCGGTGTGGTCTCAAGCTCTGGCTCACGCGTCTGCAGATCAGGATAAACTTCCATCGCTGGTAGGATATTGGCGCGCTCATCAAGGATGTTAATCAATGGCAAGCTATGACGACGACCTAGCTCATAATCGTTAAAATCATGCGCTGGAGTGATTTTGACACAACCTGTACCGAAGTCTTTTTCGACATAGTCATCAGCGACGATAGGCACAACGCGACCCGTAATTGGCAAGGTAATAGTTTTGCCAACTAAGTGCGCGTAACGCTCATCACTAGGATTGACGGCAACAGCGGTATCACCAAGGAGTGTTTCAGGACGCGTGGTTGCTACTACTAAATAGTTTTTACCATCTTGAGTCTTTAAGTCTTTATCTGTGAAATGATAGCGGAAATGCCACAGGCTGCCTTTTTCGTCGTGGTTTTCGACTTCTAGGTCAGACAGCGCAGTTTGGAATTTTGGATCCCAGTTCACCAAACGCTTACCACGATAAATCAAACCATCATCAAACAGGCGTACGAACACTTCTTTTACCGCGTTAGACAGACCATCATCCATGGTAAAGCGCTCACGTGACCAGTCAACCGAGCTGCCCAAACGGCGAATTTGACTAGTGATATTGCCACCTGACTCTTCTTTCCATTCCCATACTTTATCGATGAAATCTGCACGCGTCATATCACGGCGCTTGATACCTTGCGCTTCCAGACGACGCTCAACAACCATCTGGGTGGCGATACCCGCATGATCCGTACCTGGTTGCCACAACGTATTGTCGCCATCCATACGGTGATAACGGGTGAGCGCATCCATAATAGCGTTGTTAAAACCGTGACCCATGTGTAGCGAGCCCGTGACGTTTGGCGGTGGCAGCGCAATAGAAAACGACTCGTCTTTGTCAAAAGTCGGCTGAAAATAGCCGCTTTCTTCCCAGCCTTGGTACATACCTGCTTCAACTTCCGCAGGATTATAGGCGCTCTCTAATTGGCTTAGCGCCGCTTGGATCGACTGGGTCAGATTGGTTTTCGCATTGCTATCAATGCTGGTATCGGTATTAGGATTGCTCATAATAGGGTGATCTTATTGTTGATAATGAATGTGGTCAAAATGAGATAGCGTAAAACGCTATAAAAACAGGAAAAATAGTTGATAGTGTGATTTTAACGCAGATAGGCAGATTTTGTTAGATGGTAAGACAATTTATAAAGCCTGAAGGCGATTTATTACTCAAATTGTTAATCAATTAACAACAGCAATCAGAAGAATGAGAAATATAATAGAGATTACTTATGTAACGAAATCATTAGCCTATAACCAGCGAGCCAACCGTGTCCCAAGATACCGAGCATGACCATGATTCTCAGGCTAATCTATCAGACAGCGAGCGTCTGAGCGTGAACACCACTTCTCCTATGCCTAAAGATAATCATACGCTAGAAGAAAACAGCGATTCTTCTAAAGACATTGAGGTAGATAAGGATGCAGACGGCACTACAGATAGTGACGTAGATGAAACTACAGACAACGATGCAGACGAACCTATCAAAGCCACTGAAGACTTAGAAAACGATGATCTGCCAGAAGAAATCAGCGACGAAGACAAAGAAACCATCAAAAAGGTCGCCAGTGATGACAATTTAAGCCAAGCAAAAAGCTACGCCAGCATTTTAGTCGAGCAAGTTATCCACGCAAAAGAAACCTTTGAGCGTTCACTTGGCTCGCTATTTACCAGCGCCTTTACGGCTGGGCTAGAGATTGGCATCAGCTTTTTTATGATTTTATCCGCGTTTGCCCTCTTAAATGAGGTGATACCAAGTCACTACGCCATGGTGCTCTCATCTCTGCTGTATCCGATCGGCTTTATCATCGTGGTGATTGGTCAGTCGTTATTATTCACCGAGCAGACTTCCCTCTTGAGCTTACCTGTCTTAAATAAGATTGAGCCGCTGCACAAACTCCTGCGGCTATGGGGCATTGTCATCGCGGGTAATATCGTTGGCGGCTGTCTATTTGCAGCGTTAATGGTTGGTCTGGGGCTACATATGCATCTGTTTACAGACCATGCCATCGATGTTTATGCCGAGCATATCTTAGGTTTTGAATGGTGGGTTATCTTTGGCAGCGCAGTGTTGGCAGGCTGGATGATGGGCGTGGCTGCATGGCTAGTAACCTCTGCACGAGATACGCTTAGCCGTATCGTACTGGTGACGATTATCACTGGTAGTATTGGGTTTTTAGGTTTGCATCATAGTATTGTGGGTAATATTGAGGTATTTTCAGCGCTGCTATATGGCAATACCGTCAGTCTCTGGCGCTACTTGGTATTTTTAGTCGTGGTACTGGTGGGTAATACGGTGGGCGGTGTGGTATTCGTCGCGGTACTCAAAAACCGTACATTCTTGTTTGAAATTGAAAAAGTCAAAGAGCAAGCTGCCGAGGCAAGAGCGAAAATGGACAGACGAAGATTCTAGACTTGAGCTAAACTGGTTTGAGCTAAACTGGTTTGAGTTAAACTGATTTGAGTTAAAACGAGCACTAAACACAAAAGCCCATAACCTGCTTCATTATACAAAGCGGATTATGGGCTTAATTTATTGCACCATACATTGTTGATTTTTGCCAAGTATTGTCTCAACTGGCGCAACAGTGCGTTACTACGGTTATTTTAAACCTCTTACATTCTACGTGCTGCCAATACACTGTTTTCTATCTCGGTTCTTTTGGCTTTATTATGCTGGGTAGTAAATACTCTGACCATGATACCAGCGGTCAAGAACATGATTAGCGTATAAATGGCTGGCGTCATCGACATCTTATAGTTAGCCAATAGCGTCAGTGCCATAAACATTGAAAGCGTACTGTTTTGTAGGCCGACTTCCATAGTAATCGAGCGTCTTTGTGCAGGATTTAGACCGAACCATTTACTGGTGTAATAACCAAGCGCCATCGTCGATACGTTCAATATCAATGCCACAGGGCCAGTAGCGATTAACGCTTCAACGATAATGTCTCGTTGCACATAACTTAAGAAAAGTACCAAGAAGCTCAAAAATATCACGCCAAAACGAGACACCATTACCTGTCCCTTATCTGCCGCGTTAGGCACATAGCGTTTGATCAACATACCAATACTGACGGGTAAGATAGTCAGAGCAATTAGGCTGATCATGGTCTTGACCACTGGTAACTGAAACTCACTACCCGCACCCATGAAATATACGAGCGAAAAACTAAGGACGATAGGAATGGTAAATACGGTAATGACACTGGCAATAGCGGTCATGGTGACCGAAAGTGCGACGTCACCTTTGGCTAAATAGGTAAATAGATTCGATGTCGTGCCACCAGGACACAGTACTAGCAACATAACCCCAACGGCATACTCTGGCTCGAGAGACATGGTGGTTGCCAAAGCAAAACCTACGAGCGGTAAAAATATTAGCTGATTGGTCAAGCCTATGGCGACTGCTTTAGGGTATTTGACGACTCTCTTAAAATCATTGGTAACTAAGGACAATCCCATCCCCATCATAATCAAAAAGATACTAATGGGAATGACTTTTGCATTTATAAACGTGACTAACTCAACACCTTCCATAACTACATCCTTGTAGATAGAGCCCTTACACGGGCAGGTTTATAACAACCTCGTCATGCTCAATCAGCCAATCCTGCTGATATCTTGGGTAAAAGCCACCGACGTTGTCAGCTCTTTATATGACACTTTTCCATACAGTCGTGTTTTTTAAACCGACAATTTTTGATAAAACTGGTTACTACGAACCGAAATAATAACGGAACGGCAAAATTCAGTATATCGTTGTAAAAGTGTATGGTTTTGATTTTTCTGACTACTCGTCAGTCAATTATAGGTTTTTACACTTGAAAATAAACTAGAAATGATTTAAGCGGAGGTTTTGTGATTTACAGCAGATGTAGGTTTAATATGGTCAATACTAATCACTGCCGTACCGTAGGCGATGGCTTCGACCATACTGCCTAATTGGTTGACATTGGTTACCTCAAGACGTAACCCGTAGATATGCGTGTAGCCTTTGGCTTTTGCCTCAGTCCGCATACGAACAATGGCTTCGCGGCGTGCACGATCTAGCAAAGTCTCATAGGTGGTTAAATTTTTGCCAAAGACACTTAATACGCGAGCGATAATCATTTTGAAGTAATCTTGAGCGATGACGACACTACCAAGCACGAGCTCGCCTTCACTACCCGCTGCTAACTTGGGACGGTATAAGCGTTCGCTTGAGACAGTGATATCGCCCAATGCTTGCTCTGCTACTGTTAGCTGTGCCAAATGCTGACGCTCATGGCGCGATCCAAAGAACCAGCCAGCCGCGAATAAGAAGACAAACGGCCCATAGTTGATGAGCACTTGCGTGAGTGAATCATTCATAGCACGTTTCTCATCATAAAAAGCATCGGTGCTTTTAGCATTATAGGATTTGGTATTGTAGTTTTTAGTATTGTAAAACTAACCAAAAGGATTGAAGCGCGGTAAATCATCGGGTGTGACTTGGGTCTGAGTACTCACATTTTGATTAGAATGGTTGTAACCATCGCTTGGTGGGTTTTGATACTGCTGTTGTGATATCGGCGCAACCTTAACCGCCGTACCATAGACAAACAGCTCTGAGGCACCTTGGGCGATACTAGAAGTCGAAAAACGCAGACCGACCACCGCATCGGCACCTAGCGCCTCTGCTTTGACAATCATGCGATCGATTGCTTCTTGGCGTGACTCTTCTAATAGCTCGGTATAGGCCGTCAGCTCACCGCCAACGATGTTTTTTAACCCAGCAAACAAGTCTTTACCGACGTGCTTTGAACGCACGGTACTACCGTACACCACGTCTAGGCGCTCGGTAATTTGATAGTTAGGTAAGTGTTCAAGGTTAGAGAGTTGCACAGTCATAGGATGACCTTATCGGTGACTTATAAAACGTATAGTAAATCAAGACGCTGCGATACAGCATAGACAAGACAAAAACAGCACTGCTAGCAGCGCTGTTTCTTAATATTATTAATCGTTGGTATGAAACAACAAAAACAATTCAGTCAAATTGCCTTCGATGCTATTGGCCATCTGTACCATTTTATCTTCGTCTTTACGCATCTCAGACAGCTCTGGATCTTCATCATCGATACCGCTTAGTACGATCATTGGCAAAGTCAATACCGCGACGTCTTCTGCCGTTTCTTGATCTTCAAACCAATCGCTTGCTTCATCACCATACATGGCATCGACAAAACCGATTGACCAAGCAACGATGTCAGACTCATCAGAGAAATCAACCGCCACTTCTTCGTTACCGGCATCTTCACCAAATGGTAATTCAATAGGCGTCTCGTTTTTTAGCTCAGCCATGATCGAATAGCGCCAGCGTTTGATACCGTCGATAACGTTTTCTGGAATCTCACTTACGTGACCTTCGAACAGGGCATCCATCCAGTTAGGCAATGGACGACCGATGACCGTCGCCGTCAAAAAACCATGCGCTGCGACACTATCTAGCACGAACTGGCTTTCTTGATTGTCCAAATAGTCTAGTAATTCATCAAAACTTAGTTGGTTACTCATAATTTGGTTTTCCTTAGCAGATAGATGTCATCAATCGCAGTGGGCGATCGGTTAAATAAAAGAGGACGAGTACTTATTTTAAGACTAAAGGCTGCTTAATTAATCAAACTCAAGCAACCTCTATCAGGTAAGTATTATCGAGATGAACTGGTTGCAAGCAAACCTAGAAAATTAGAAAAGTGGCAAACAGCAGGCAACCAACTTGATTGGTTAAATGATTTTAGTCATTAAAATAGTCACTGCCGTTAAAGTAGTTACCGTCATTAAAGTAGCTACTAGAGCACTTTAGTCCACTGAAACGACCGATGCCGATAAATTAAAAATCGTCATCATCCCAATCGTCACCGTCTTCATCGAAGTTGTCTATGTCGTCTAGATCGTCTTTTAACTCTTTAGCCAAACGCTTTTCTTCTAGCAAATTATCGATTAGCCGACGTTTTTCAAGACTACTTAAACGTGTACGTACGCTCGTCTCAGCTTCTTCAACCATCTTTGCATCATCATCGTCGACAAAATCATCATCAAAATCGTCGTCAATATCAGCGTCACTCATGACAAACTCCTATCATTTTTAGGCAAGGGTATTAAGAATACATCAATATATATATGCCTTATAAAGTCTCTATTGAATGTTGTCAATCCTTTTTCGCAATATGGTACATTCCAACTCTACGATTAAGATAGTCCAGTAGGCTATATAACAGACAATTGTAATATAAATGACCAAATACAGTCGGCATTAAATGTGTAGCTCATCCTCATCTTCAATCATCAGAACCGCGTTGCGCACATCAGCCAAACGCTGAATCAATGAGTCGTTAGCCCCATCAAATATCGCACACTCGCGCTCATAGACAGTGGTTGGGCGCATGATGTTATGTACTTGTACATGATTGCTGATTTGCTTGAGACCGGCATTTGGCAGTAGTATTAATAGCTGCTCTTTTTTGCCGATACTCTGGAGCAAATGGGTCATTGGCTCTGATTGCGCGTCATCACTCACGCCCGCTTTTGCTGGTAAGGCAAAACGCGACAGCTCAATATGCTTATCGTGAATAATTTTGTTGAGCATTAAATAAAGCTTGGCAAGCATCACGCCGGCGAGTGCCACTTTTGCATGGCTATTATCAGCCTTTAGTACCACACTTGCGCCGTTATCTTCAAAGTGCGCTTCATTCATCGCACTCACGCCCAGTAGCAATGGCTGTCTTAGCAACTCAGTCACGGCCTGATTGAGCAGCTGGGTGCAGAGTGCTAGATACGGAAGACGCTGCGCAGGTGCAAGGCGTTCAAGCATATTGAACTCATCATGGAATACGATTTGAACTTTGACGCTATCAACAGACCGTGTGGCAGATAGCTTAGACGTATGACTGACAGCTTGAGAAGTGACACCGTCTGTATCTGTTACTTCACTTTCGCTACCTCCACTCGCACTCGCTAGATTGTCAGTATCGCTACCTGTCTCTTGATTTTGCTGAGTTCTAAGGTACTCGTTCACTTCATTATGTACATTGAATTTGCGGGCATTAGTCACTTCGTCATCTGTGGCATTAGCCGTATTATCAGTCGCTACTTGACTGTCTGCTAAATGAGACGCTGATTGACCCGTTGACTGGCGCTCAAGTTCACGGTCATAGCCGCGTTGATCGACTGGTCTATATTGGTCACGATACAGCTCTTGGATATCTCGACTCAATGCATTGATTTGCTCTTTGGTCGGACGAGCGAGGTAACCGTAAATCAACCACAGTAGTAAATGTAACAGCATGGTGCCGATAACAAACGGCCATTGCATGGCGATAATTTCGCCTTTGCTAACGTCTTTTAGAGTCAGTGCAACGCTACCGATGACTGCATCGCCATTGGTAGCGATTTGACGAATGGTGTCGCCTTGCTGCATCGGCGCATTGCCTACTGGCACCAAGATATCATCGTTGTTGTCCTTAATCAGTATCCGTGTGACGTCTTGCTCGCTGGTATAGCGGTTGGCAATAACGCTTAAACTCACACGGTCTTTATTTTCTAAAGACAACCTCGCTTCATCAATCAGCTGGGCGACCATCTGCTCGCCTTTTAACGCACGACTATTGCTCAGCTGTTGGTCAGTACTAATGACCAATAACAGCGTCTGCAAACAAAAACTAACCAGAAGAATAATGGCAAACAACCCTTGCCGCGGCGCTAAATACGTCATGATATGTTAAACTTTTTTGGAGAGAAGAAATTAAAAAACGAGGCTATTGCTCATTTTTTGGCTAATTTTTAAACAATTGTAATATGTGCCAACTATGATGCGCACGTAGTAATAAAGCGGTACTGATTATTAACGACTATCGACACTATCAATATTGTTGCCAGCTTCGCTATCTTTTGCCTTGCAATCTTTTGCAAAGGCATCGTTAATAAGAAAGCATCGTCAAGCAACAGCCAGCTTATCTCATCTACTATATCACCATAATAAGCCTTATAGCATGAGCGCTTTATAAATTTATCATAATAACTTTATTGCATTTTCTATGGCTTCTTACGCCATAAAATCTGTTTTTTAGCATCATTGTTACTTTGCGCGTCATCTATAGGCGCTGCCCAGTAAAACTGTTATTATTCCTAATCTTATATGAGCATACAAGAGACAATTGAGCCATGCCAAAAAATACATCTTATTCGTTACCAAAAGACAGCAAAGCATGGCAACAAGCCGTTGATTCTATTGCGGCATTATTACCCGAAGATACCAATTTGCAAGACTTTGATGCGCTACAGTCGCTACCTGTTTTTGCGCTCATCGTCGTACTGCCGACTCAGGTATCTGCATTGGATATTCATCAGTACGTTCAGTCGTGGGTCGATGAACAGCCAAGCTGGCATCTAGTAACGGTTGCCGAAGATCCTGACGCTAGCTTCGTCAATATCACGGTGTCTGATACAGAGCCTACAGCAGCATACGCACAGCGCCTACCCTTTACCCATACTCAGGTCTACCGTTATCTGCTGGTACCAGTCACTGACACACTAATGCACCCTGGCAAAAAAACCGCAGCCGCTCACATTATTGATGATCAGCTGACCGCTCGCCTGCGTCGTGACCTAACTGAAGAATACAACAATACACGCAGTGCAGATAGCACAGGCAACATAAACGTCGTGGACTGTCATATCCTGTCTGTCGGTCATATGCTGCGGACACACAAGCTTGCCTGCTTTGACATGGATTCAACTTTGATTGAGCAAGAAGTCATCGTAGAGCTGGCAAAAACGGCTGGGATTGGTGAAGAAGTTGAAGCCATTACTGAAGCAGCAATGCGCGGTGAGATTGATTTTGATGAATCGTTTGCTCAGCGTGTGGCCTTGCTAAAAGGCACTTCTATTGATGTGCTGGATGATATCTGTAGTCGCTTAACGTTATCGACTGGTGCACGCACGACGATCAGCGCGCTAAAAGCACTGGGCTATCATACGGTGCTAGTTTCAGGCGGCTTTACTTATTTTGCCCGTTATATCGCTGAGCAGCTGGGTATTGATGAAGTGTATGCCAATGCTTTAGATATTGAAGAAGGTGAAGTCACTGGTCATGTACAGTGGCCTATTGTCAATGGTGCCAAAAAAGCGGCTATCGTTGAGCATACCGCTGAGCGCTTAGGCATTGAGATGTCACAAGTGGTCTGTGTTGGTGACGGTGCTAATGACTTACCAATGATGGCGCTGGCCGATCTGGGTGTGGCCTATCATGCCAAACCAATCGTTCAAGCACGTGCTGATGCCGCTATCAACGTGACAGGGCTTGAAGGTACTCTGTACGCTCTTGGCTATCCTGCACTGGCGCCTACTGAGTAATTGCAGAACGCTTTATGCCATTTCATAAGCTAGGTTAATGTTTTGTCATTAATCTGGCTTTTATGCTTTAGGGCGCGGCTTAGCCAAGAAAAGTAGCGTAGATAGTACCGATATATTAACTAGCTATTTGACGATGTCTGACAAGATTTATCCATTTTTAGTTCAGTTAAATGCCTATTAAGTAAATGGAAGACATGCCTTAGTACGTGATGATAATTAATAAAATCTGCTATGCAGACTGATGTTTAGCTAACGCTTATTTTAGTTATTACTCATTTTTAGATGCTACTTATTTTTAGCTAATGCTTACTTTCAAATAACACTTATTTTTAGATGATAGAGGAATGCTCATGACGGCACCACAATTTCCACGGCCAACTCAGCCGTCAGCGCCAACGCCACTAGAACAAGATACGGTACCTATACGTACTGATAGCCCTAAGCAGCTGGTAGGTATCTATGTCAAAGGTATGGCCATGGGCGCAGCTGATATCGTACCTGGCGTCTCTGGCGGCACTATTGCGCTGATTGCAGGGATTTACGAGCGCTTGATTAACGCACTTGGTAGTATCGGCCCCAATCTTTGGACGATATTCCGTCAGGAAGGTGGCATCAAAGGATTCGCGGCAATTTGGCGACAAGTAGATGCAACATTTTTATTGTGTTTGCTACTGGGTATTGCCACTAGCTTTGCAACATTAGCCGGTATCATTAAGCATTTATTGGACAATCAACCATTGCTTATTTGGTCATTCTTTTTTGGACTGGTCGTTGCAACGGTATTTATCTTACTCAGTGAGATAAAGCGCTGGAATATAGGACGTGTCGCACTGTTTGCGACTGGACTTATTGCCGCCGTAGTCATCAGTAGTATGCCATTGCTTACGACCACGCCTAGCTTACCGTATTTGTTTTTTGCAGGGGCAATTGCTATTTGTGCCATGATCCTACCGGGCATATCAGGGTCGTTTATTTTGCTATTGCTAGGCGCCTACGATGCAGTATTAGAAGCGGTCGATACGATGAATTTGAGTGCCATTTTCACAGTCATTGCGGGTATGGCGACTGGGCTATTGCTATTCACGCGCGCACTTAAGTGGCTACTCTCACATTATTACCAAGCTACCTTGGCATTGCTGACAGGCTTTATCGCAGGCTCTCTAATAAAAGTCTGGCCATGGAAAGTAGATGCGCTAGGCTCACTAAATACTGAAGCTGTCCATAACGTAATGCCGTGGCAATATCCTACTGGCGCACAGTGGTCAACGACAGTAGGACTTATGCTACTCGGTGCTATCTTAGTTTCGCTATTATCTTGGTGGGGTAATCGTACCAATCGAGTCTAAGTATTCAACGAACTGTCAGTCCTATTTGCTAGTTTGGCCTGGTTTGCTAGCTAATAAACGTCTTCCTAGACTAGAAAAACCATTTCCATATTACTCAAAATAAGCGCCACTCCTCACGGCGCTTAGCCTAAAACCTAGCTATTAAATATTGCAAAACAAGCCAAAAAACCAAGCGTCAACGGTTGTCGCAAAGTCGCCTGTACCCTCTTCAGCTTTACTCAATAACCTCTCATAATAGTCTCATTGGAATTCACCTTATGAATAGCGAGATGAATGATGTTAATGACTATATTTTCTTTTATCGGTGTAGAGGCATGGAGCGGCGCGGCATGGCTTGGTTATGGACTGCTAGCCAGTTTAGTAGTAGTGCTTGCCGTATCGTCATATCGCTGGCTACTGCTATATCTATTTGGCGGTATGGCTTATTGGTTCACCGTTGAGTTGATTCAAAATATATTAGCCGGTCGTCCTATGTTGATGGAGCTATCGTCATGGCATCGCTATATCATCGCTATGGGCATCAGTTGGTTACCGTTGGCAGCTTGGGTATTGTATCGGGCATTGCGCTATGATGATGTGAGCCAAACAGTTAGTCAGCAACGTGAGCTAGAAGCCGCACGCTATATCGAACACACTCCTGTCTATGATGATAACTATCAGCCACGTTTTCGTTAAAACTGTCCTATTTATACCTCTATTTGTCTATAGCAATACCTTGCTTACGTCAGTGACATCGAATGTTACAAGATACTTAACGCTCTCTACTTAACTCCTAAAGAGTTGGCACCCTGTGATAGTTTATAATCCAGTTATATATTTGTCATAAAAACTGGTATAAAGTACGCTTTATTTTTATGCCTCATTTCTTTAGGAGTTCTGCTATGTTTACTGTTCCTGTATTAGATATCAAATCTGATCCATTAGATGCTTTATTGGCTGTCGTCGGCTATCGTTTGTCTATGTTAGCTGATAGTGATAACGAAGACGTCAAAGCGTTATTCGCTGATCGTCAAGTTACGATTGAGTTTGCTAGTACTGAGTCTGATATCGCCCGTTCTTTTAGCTTTGATAATGGACAGTTTAGTCAACAAAGTGGTCATGCAAAAGAAGCCGATTTGACCATCACTTTTAAAGATTCTATGACTGGTGTTAGATTGCTAACCAAAGGTAGCTTGCCTGCCTTTATGACTGCTGTACAAGAAGGTAACTTGAGCATCGAAGGCGACTATAGCCTAATGATGTGGTTCAACAAACTTGCTAAGCATATCGTCCCAGCTATTCCAGAAGAGTGCAAACCATATATCCAAAAAGCCAAACCTTACGCTTATAAAGCACAGAAATTTGCTGAGCATTGGGTTGGTATTGCCAAGCATAAACTTGGTAAATAAAAAGAATGGTGCACTGAGCGGTAGTCATTGGTAGAATGGATGATATAGAACTAAATAGCCAAACGTATAGTTACTATTTATGTGCGCTACTGTGACAATTATACATACTGTCTAGCAGTGTTCTGATTTTCTAAAAAGGTTGCGGTATACTATACGGCAACCTTTTTTGTTACCTTATAAATGACAATAGATAAAAACATTGGTTTTATTTAATACCCTCTAATTCTTATAAAAGGACTTACCTTATGGCAGGATTGCTTAGCATCTCCGAACCTGACGCCAACCAGCCAACTGATGTAGCCACTCAGCCAGATACGACCAATAGTGATTTTTTGGCCAGTCTAGCCACAGACGCGACTCAAACTGATAATAAAGTAGCTACGACATATAGCCGTGAAGAAATCGCGCAATTGTTTGATTTACCTCTAATGGACTTGTTATTACAAGCACAGACTATTCATAGAAAGCATTTCACTGCCAATGAAGTACAAATTAGCACGCTGCTCTCTATCAAAACGGGCAACTGCCCTGAAGATTGCGGCTACTGCTCACAGTCAGGTCATCATCGCGACACCACCAAACTACAAGCAGAAAAACGCATAGAAGTTGATAAAGTCATCGCAGCGGCCAAACGTGCCAAAAACAGTGGCTCATCACGCTTCTGCATGGGTGCCGCGTGGAAACATCCAAGTGCCAAAGACATGCCTTATGTGGTTGAGCTGATCAAAGAAGTGAAAGCATTGGGACTTGAAACTTGTATGACGCTGGGTATGCTCGATACCAATCAAGCAACACAGTTGGCCGATGCAGGATTGGATTATTATAACCATAACCTAGATACTTCGCGCAGTTACTATGAACAAGTCGTTAGCACGCGCAGCTATGATGAGCGTTTAGACACGATAGAAAACGTGCGTAACTCTGGCATTAATGTCTGTAGTGGTAATATCGTTGGTATGGGCGAAAGCCGTGATGACCGCATCGACTGGGTACTTGAGCTGCTAAAAATGCCAAAAGCGCCTGAATCAATTCCAGTCAACTTACTGGTGCCTATTGCAGGTACACCAATTGGTGACAAAGTATTGGCCGAGGGTCAGCTATCTGTACTTGAGTGGATTCGTACTATTGCGGTCGCTCGTATTTGCTGCCCGACTAGCTACGTGCGTTTATCTGCTGGCCGCGAAAGTCTATCTGATTCTGAGCAAGCGTTGGCATTTATGGCAGGTGCTAACTCATTCTTTTATGGTGACAAGCTTCTTACCACTGGTAATGCAAGTCAATCAGGCGACGATAGACTCATGCGTGAGCTTGGCCTAACCAAACAGTTTGCCGCACCAAGAGCGCCTAAAGTACTGCCTGTTATGGATGCGATGAATGGTCATCAAACACAAGTTGTATTGGCAGATTAAGCCAAAGCTAAAAAATACAAGTTAAGCAAGAGAAACTATGATGGCAGATTATTTTAACTGGATTAAAGCGGCGCACATTATCTCGATGGTCTGCTGGTTTGCGGCGATATTTTATTTGCCGCGCCTGTTCGTATATCATGCGATGAGCGACGATAGCATCAGCCATGAGCGCTTTGCCATTATGGAGCGCAAGCTATATCGCGGTATCATGACCCCATCGATGATAGCGACATGGATTTTTGGTCTATGGATGTTAGGACTGGGCTGGGATGTCTATAAAACCCAAGGCTGGCTACACGTCAAATTGCTATTAGTAGTGCTGCTGTCAGGCTATCATGGCGCTTGCGGCTTTTATCGTAAAAAGCTAATTGATAATCCACATTATAAAACGCATAAATTCTGGCGCTGGTTTAATGAAGTGCCGGTCTTTGCCTTAGTGATTATCGTTATTCTCGTCGTGGTAAAACCGTTTTAGGTTCAGAAAAATCATTTAACATGCAAAATAAAAGCGTCCGTAACTTCAATGAGTTGCGGACGCTTTTTTATTTACTTATAGAACAGGTTGTCAAACTGGAAACATCAAACACTAAACACTAGGGCGCATAATTTGATAAACATTGCTTAAATCGTACACGCGGTAACGAGCTGGTTCACGGCGATTTTCGCCAGCATAGCTCAGTATCAAAGCCTGCTTGGCACGCTCATCAACCCAACCGACAAACAGTCCGCTATGCTCGACGCCATTGTAGCCATGATTGATATAATAGAGCCAGTCACCTGCTTCAATCTCGCTGCTACTAGCATAGGGCCCTTGCGCATAAGTGCCTTTGTGTATGGTATTACGCGATACCCCTGCCCGATTGAATACAGCATTTAAATAGTCCCAGCAGCCACCTTGAATAATTGTGCGCTCGTTAAGTGCCATTTTGCGGGCGGTACTGACTACCTCACGTGCTGCCATACTACTCTGCGTCTCGGCATTGCTCAATAGCGGTAGATACTCGCTATCGACATTGTCATAGTTGCCTGATAAAAACGCTGGTACGACTGTAGGTGCTGAACGCTGTATCTCAGGATAACGATAGGACATATTTGTCGTTGGTTGAATAGATTTTTGGGCGATAAGCATACTCATACTATCTGCATGGACTTGCCCTACCATGCCGCAGGTAAATAGTAAAAAACCGCACGACGCGGCGACTGACGGTATAGACAAACGCAGCATGACTAACTCCTTGTCAACTAGATCTCAATGACAGTATCAATAATAATAAGATAAATTTTATAATCATACTTATAAACCATTTGCGCACAAATCTGCAAGCACTATTCGCCTGCGATAGGTGATAGACGGTATAAATATACTGATGGATGACGTTACTGGAGAGGCACGTCGAGTGAAATTTAAAATGACACTTAAGTTAGAAGTTTAGATAATACGAAGACAATAGCTATGCTTTAGTACAGTATGAAATGGAGAAAAGATACTAATTACTCTTCATTTTAATATTTACATGGCGTTTCGTTAGCGCTTGCCCTTCCAAGATAGCTTTCGCAGCTTTTGCTTCTTGAGCACTCTCGAAACCAGTAATATGATATTTGCGAACGTCACTGCTATCGACAATCTGTAATTGTTCACCAATCAGCGTTATCTTATCGCCATCCGTTAAATGAATATGCTCACGCTTACCTAGATTGTCATGGACCAGCTCGCCAGCCCTTACCCACAATATGCCGCTGCTAATCATACCGCTCATAGCCTTTTTATGCTGTTGGCGCTTTTTATTAAAAATAAAGCTACCAATGATAAGCAGTGCAAGCGCACCAATGGCTAGACGCTCAGGCAATAAGCTCATCGCCATGGCGACTGCGACGGCCCCTACCAATAATGCAGAACCAAACCAAAACATGCCATTATCAGCAGCATTTGCTTGCCCTTGTAAGGTGATTTTGGCACCATCATCAGTTAGCTTTAGCATGTGTTGTTACCTATTACGTAATGTACGAATATTTTCTATTAAAAAACTGCCTATTAGCAGCTAACAGGCAGTTATTGACACTAAAAACAAAGACAGTGTGTTGTATCTAAACGCTAGTCTACCAACCAAGCGCCGTCTGTTGCATTTTAATCAATTCAGCGATGCCTTTTTCAGCTAATGACAGCATAGCATCTGCTTGAGCACGAGTGAACGGCTTTTCTTCAGCAGTACCTTGCAGCTCAATGTACTCGCCTTTTTGGGTCATCACAACGTTCAAGTCGGTATCGCAGCTAGAGTCTTCTTCATAGTTTAGATCAAGATATGCTTCGCCATCTTTCATACCAACAGAAACCGCCGCAACCAATCCGATTAGCGGATCTGCTTTGAGTTTTTTGGCCTTTTGGATGCTTTCTAGCGCATCGATAAGCGCAATTGCAGCACCAGTGATACTGGCCGTACGAGTACCACCATCCGCTTGCAACACATCGCAATCAAGATAGATGGTGTTTTCACCAAGTTTACTCAGATCAATCATGGCACGCAAGCTACGACCGATCAAACGCTGAATCTCTTGCGTACGACCTGACTGTTTACCTCGAGCCGCTTCACGCTGATTACGAGTGTTGGTCGCACGTGGCAACATACCATACTCGGCTGTGATCCAACCTTTGCCTTTACCCTTGAGCCAGCGCGGCACACCAGATTCTACACTGGCAGTACATAGTACTTTGGTATCGCCAAAACTTACCAATACTGACCCTTCAGCATGCTTCGTATAATGGCGCTCAAAGCTGATCGAGCGAAGTTGGTCAAGCTCACGATTGTCAATACGCATAAAAATTCCTAGTACAATGTTATAAAAGCAGTGTCATAAAAATACCTATCAGTCGTTAGCAAACACATTGATAGGTATGTAGTCGACTAAAATCTTAAGATATCCTAACGTGACAACGGCGCAATAGCAAGATTCGCACCTGCCATTACGCCACCGTTATCATCAGAATGTCAGATATAAACTATTCTAACCCTTCCATCTTACGCAATTCCTTACGTAGGATTTTGCCAACGTTCGACTTTGGTAATTCGTCAACGAACTGTATATGACGTGGGCGCTTATAGCCAGTCAGTTGTTTTTTGCCATATTCTAGTAGCTCTTTTTCAGTCACGTCGCCTTTTTTGACCACAAACAGTTTTGGCTCTTCGCCGCGATCATCATTTGGTACACCAATAGCACCGCATTCTACGACTGCTGGATGCTCACTCATCGCCTCTTCAATTTCGTTTGGATAGACGTTGAAACCAGATACCAAAATCATGTCTTTTTTGCGATCAACAATTTTGATAAAGCCTTTTTCGTCCATGATTCCAATATCGCCAGTTTTTAAGTAACCGCTAGCCGTAAAGGATTCAGCAGTTTCTTTCGGACGATTCTGATAACCAATCATGACCTGTGGACCTTTTACACAGATTTCACCGCGATCACCCATGGCTACTATATTTTCGTCATCATCAATGAGTACGATATCGGTGCTAGGCGCAGGAATACCGATTTTTCCGGTAAATTCCGCAATAGTCATTGGATTGAAAGCCACCACGGGTGAAGTCTCAGATAGGCCGTAACCTTCAACGATAGGCAGGCCTGTGATTTTATGCCACTCTTTGGCTACGCTAGGTAATACTGACATACCGCCGCCGATAGATGCTTTTAGATTAGAAAAGTCCAAATCAGCAAAGTTATCTTTGTGCACTAAGCCGTTAAACAAAGTATTCACGGCAGGGATAAACGCTGGTTTGTACTTGGCCATCTCTTTGATAAGCCCATCAAGATCGCGCGGATTCGGAATGAGTAGCGAGGCATAACCTTGGTACATACTACACATACCGCAAACCATAAATGAGAATACGTGATATAGCGGCAGTGCGGTCAAAATCACATCTCTACCATCTATATCATCATCAAATGCACTGTTCATCAGCGCACTGACCTGTAGCATGTTGGCGACTAAATTGCCGTGAGACAGCATCGCGCCTTTCGCTACTCCTGTCGTACCACCGGTATATTGCAGCAAGGCCACATCGCTTAAGTTCAACTCAGGGCGCTGGTATTTGCTGGCTGATTCAGCATTTAAAGCATGCTTGAAGCTCACACTATTCGGTATGCTATAAGCAGGAATCATCTTTTTGACATGACGAGCCACGAGGTTGACCACGGCTCCTTTAATCGTACCTAGCATATCGCCAATGGTACACACGACTACATGCTCTACCTGACCTTTGTCTTCGGCATCTTGATACGTCTTGGCAAAGTTTTCAACAATAAATAGTGCTTTAGCACCACTGTCATGCAACTGATGTGATAGCTCACGGCTGGTGTATAGAGGGTTTACATTGACCAACACCATCCCTGCACGAATGATACCCAAAGCGACCACTGGATACTGCAAGACGTTGGGCATCATTACCCCAACTTTATCGCCTGCGACCAGTCCTATTGACTGCAAATAGCTAGCAATCTGTCGGCTATATAGATCTAATTGCTTAAAAGTAATCGATGTGCCCATGCAGATATAGGCAGGTTTTTGACCATAACGGCTAAAATTACGCTCGAACACATCAAGTAGAGAGGTATTGTCTTCTGGCATCTCGATAGTAGCATCGATGCTATAGCGCTCATAAGCGCTCAGCCACGGACTATCACTGTCGATGGTCGGCATAGTAGGAAACGCATTGCTTTGATAAACGTCGTTAGTAGTATTGGCTTTATCGTCAGTTGCAGCGCTATTATCTGTCGTTTTTTTATTAATATTATCCGTCATAATTTTCCCTAAATGTTACTGTTAAAAACATTGAATATGCTAATGGAAACACCATTTTTTATGATTATTGCTGACAGCAGAAGCTTATGAATAAGAAATAGATAAGTATGATCGGGTTTGTCATTCATAAGCTTTGCAAATTAAAGTGTGTTACTGGGTCTATGATAAATAATACTACCACTCAGCACGACCAAGTCGAGAACAATATTTACTACCATGATTTCACCAGTTACCTTAAGCAAAACCAGTACGGTTTTTTGGACAAAAACAAAAATACGTCGATGGGCACTATAGCAGTTTTAATAGATATTCTCTATTAATAGTAGCTGTCATCCGCAAATGTCAAAAGCGATAAAGACAAAAAAATGATAAGACAGCATGGTTGCAGCCTTATCATTTTTGGTTACTACTTTAGTTACTACAGCATCTAATCGTGCGTTACTTTCACATGTATCTTTGGTTAATACACGCATCTATCAAACAACTCTTTAGGTGCGTGTATCAGCAAATTAACCGTGGTTTTTTTCTTCAAGTACGCGTAGATCTTTACGCAAAATCTTACCAACGTTCGATTTTGGTAGCTCATCAATAAATTCAACACGACGAGGACGCTTATAACCTGTTAGGTTCTCTTTACCGTACTCAAGAACTTCTTCGGTGGTCAGACTTGGATCGTTACGGACAACATAGACCTTAGGAATCTCACCGCTCTTCTCATCTTCGATACCGATGACACCACATTCTAAAATCTTAGGATGTCCAGCCATGACTTCTTCGACTTCATTCGGATAAACGTTAAAACCAGACACCAAAATCATGTCTTTTTTGCGGTCAACGATGGTCACATATCCGTTGTCAGCCATAATACCGATATCACCAGTACGGAAGAATCCATCTGCTGTCATGACTTCGGCAGTAGCATCTTCACGGTTCCAGTAACCTTTCATGACCTGTGGACCACGAACACTAATCTCGCCGCGCTCACCAAGTGCTACTTCATTACCTGCATCATCCAAAATCGCCACATCTGTTGCTGGCATAGGGACACCAATAGTGCCAGTGAATGTCTTGCTGTTGCTAGGGTTAGCGGTCGCGACTGGTGATGTTTCAGACAAGCCATAACCTTGAATAATAATATTACCTGTCACTTGGCGCCATTTTTCGGCTGTTGGGCTCAGTACCGCCATGCCACCACCCATCGACTGACGCAGCTTGCTATGATCCATCGCGATAAATTCTTCGTTATTGGCAAGTGCGTTAAACAACGTGTTGACCGCTGGGAAGAACGCTGGTGGATTGGCTTTATATGCTTTTAACAAGCTATCAAGATCACGTGGGTTTGGTACTAATAGCACCACACAACCGCGATACAGACCGAACATGCCACATACGGTAAATGAGAAAATATGATACATCGGCAATGCCGTCATAATCACAGGTTGCTCACCTCTTTGATCTAAATCATCAAAAGCGGTGCCCAAAAAGGTATTAGACTGAATTAAGTTTGCCACCAAGTTTTTGTGCGTTAGCATCGCACCTTTCGCCACACCTGTCGTACCACCGGTATACTGTAGGACAGCGATATCATCGAGTGTGATATTGGTTGGGCGCTTATATTTGCTAGCCGTGACTTGCTTTAATGCACTTTTGAAACTAACGCTATTAGAAATACTATAGTCTGGCACCATTTTTTTGACATGGCGGACGACCGTATTAACCATAAAGCCTTTGAGCGTACCCATCAAATCGCCCATACCCGTAATCACGACTTTATCCACCACATTGCGACCGATGTCTTGATAGGTTTTGGCAAAGTTTTCGACCATGATTAGCACTTTGGCTTCTGAATCGGTCAATTGGTGCTCAAGCTCTCTGGTAGTGTACAGAGGGTTGACGTTAACTAAGGTAAAGCCTGCACGTAGTACAGCGATGACAGAGATTGGTAACTGCAAAATGTTGGGCATCATGACCGCAACTTTATCGCCTTTTACCAATCCTAATGACTGTAGATAAGCGGCCATTTGACGGCTGTATAAATCTACTTCTTGGAAGCTTAACGATGAACCCATGCAGATATAGGCAGTTTTATCAGCATTTTCAGCGAAGCTTTTTTCGAAAATATCGATAAGTGACGTATTGTCGGCTGGCAACTCAATGTCATACTCCAGACCAAGTTCTTCATACGTTTTTAGCCAAACTTTATCGTCACGACGGGTTAAGTTTCCTTGATTTTCCATAATCTTTTCTCTCCTAGTAATAATACATTACCGTCAACCCACGCCAATCACAGTGTGATAAATATACAAAACGTCAGAGTCTTGCCTATCGTTATGATAAAAAGCAAGGCTGCAATATATTTGTATAGTGCTGAGCGAACAATATAGCGGTAAATAGCCCTTTGTTCATTAACATACACACTTTATACATAGTACTCAATACAAAAGATTGCTATACCAGTTCTCAAATAGGCTTGACGCTCAATATCCCTATAAATATCAATATATTAGATTAAAAATCTCAGTCGTACCATTAGAAAATATGACCATTGACTTTTGCTCCCTAATGACCATCCCGACACGATATCTGTTCACTATCGGCTGTTTTTTAGCGCACTCGCCAGCTCAGTCAACGTCACAAAGTTGCGACGAGTACCATTAGTATCGCTACTTGGTCTATCTGCGATACTACTTTTGGCAAGCTTAGTGCTATCGCTGTACTGCCAGTCATTAATATAATCGCTTTGAATCAAGCGTTGACCGAACCCTGCTACTGCCATCGCAAACTGAGTATCGATACTGGCTTTATTTAAAGCGTGGCTAGCTTTATTAATCGGTTGGCTAATCAGTTTAGAGCTACCACCTGTCGGTGCTTTATAACGAATTTTTAGATAGCCAAGCTCATTAGAGTTCTGTTTGTTATTCGAACTAATACTGGCATTGCTAGCAGCATAACGGCGATCGCTATATAACCCTTTTTGTCCTTTTGGAGTTACCTCAAACAAAGCGATAACCGCCTTACCTGCCCCAAGCTCACCTGCATCAATTTTGTCATTATTGAAATCTTCTTCAGCCAGTACGCGATTTTCATAACCAATCAAGCGCCACTCACTTACCACATCGGGATTAAACTCAACTTGGACTTTTACATCTTTAGCAACAGTGTTAAATGTCGCTGCTAATTCATCACCAAAGACTTTTTTGGCTTCAGTTAGACTGTCAATATAACTGTAATTACCATTGCCGTTGTCCGCCATCTGTTCCATCATGTGATCATTAAGGTTACCACGACCAAAGCCAACGGTAGACAAAGAGATACCGCGATCGCGATTGGCTTTGACCAAATCTAACATCTCATCGACATCAGTAATACCGACATTAAAATCGCCATCCGTTAGCATCATAATTCGATTGATACCGTTCTTTTTTAGTCCTCGTTCAGCTTGTCTATAGGCCAATTTAAGAGCGTCTTCTCCATTGGTTGAGCCTGAAGCATTTAATCCATCGATCGCAGCCAATATTTTTGCTTTTTGGTCACCATTGGTCGCAGGCAATGCCACACTAGTACTACCTGAATAGGTCACGATGCTGATACTGTCTTGGGCGCGCATTTGCTCTGTCAACAACTTAAGCGAAGACTGTGCCAATGGTAGCTTATCGCGCGACGACATAGAGCCTGACACATCTACTAAAAATACGAGATTGGCAGGTGGCATAGATTGCTTATCTGTTTTTTGCGACCAGCTACTATCAACGGCTTTGATACCAACTTTGACGATTTTATTATCCTGATCTGCTCTATCCCAAGGCGAGTCCACTACCTCAGTTGATACAACAAACGGGGCACTACCTAAGCGTTTGCCATCATCAAATTGATAGTTAAAATAATTAATCAATTCCTCTACCCGTACGGCATCAACAGGTGGTAGTTGACCCTCGTTTAAATAGCGGCGCACATTGGCGTAGCTGCCCGTATCGGTATCGATAGACAGGGTGGATACCGCCATATCCGTAGTTCGATGTACAGGATTGGCTGCGTTTTTTTGATAGTTGTCTTTTGCCTCTGGCGTGACTATGATGCTCGGTAATGGGCGTACGATACCTGTCTGCGCCGCAGAACGTATCATCATCTGTTGGCTGATGACTGAGGGCTTAACACTGGGTGACGCCATGATAGACTCTGACACCACTGCTGCATCTTGATTGACTGTGCTGCTTGTCTCGGCTGGTGGCGTTTTGCTCATTTGTGAAGGGCTACAGGCTGTCAATCCTAGACTGGTTATAGCAGTAATCAATAGTACATTTCTAGTAGCGTTTTTCCCTAGGTGCTTACTTTCGTTTTTTAGCATTGTAGAGGCAGAAACTTGAGATAAAGGGTCACATGACATAACAGAAATTCCTTATTGTAAGATAATTCAGTAGCGACTTGTCCGTGTCAATATATGGTTAATGCTATTTAAATAGGCAAAGCAGCCGTCTTATTTAGTCTATTAGCTGTCATACTTTCAGTTATTAATTTTGCATTAAAGCTATTCTGTACCTACTTTCTTTAGACTAATAGTAGATAAAACATCCTAAATAAAAACGATTAAATATTAAGATATTTATTAACCCTATAAAAAACAAATATTAGATTTACTATACTTAACTTGATCTATAAAAGCTATGAATCACCATACTATAAAAGGCCTTTATAAGCGCTTGTTTTAAGCACGTCACGAGATGTCGTATATTCTGACATACGTCTTTTTAATTGGTGCAATATCCTTTACGATAGCACTATCCTATTTGTATGCTTGAACCAATTATCTATACCTATTAAAACTGATAAGTGAATCCTATTTTATGTCTGATGTTATTGATCATACGATCGCCCCAATTATTCCCAATGAGCCGATGGATACTCGTTCAGTCGCAGAGTTCACTGAGCAGGCCTATCTCAACTATGCCATGTACGTCATCATGGATCGGGCGTTGCCAAATATCGCTGACGGTCTAAAACCTGTCCAACGTCGCATCGTCTATGCCATGAGCGAGCTTGGGCTAAAGTCCTCTGCTAAGGCCAAGAAATCCGCACGTACGGTCGGTGACGTCTTGGGTAAATACCATCCGCATGGTGACAGCGCTTGTTACGAGGCAATGGTACTGATGGCTCAGCCGTTTAGTTATCGCTATCCGCTTATCACTGGTCAAGGTAACTGGGGTAGCCCAGATGATCCGAAATCCTTTGCGGCGATGCGTTATACCGAAGCCAAAATGTCAGCTTATGCCAATACTTTGCTCGCAGAACTGGGACAAGGTACGGTCGATTGGCAAGATAACTTTGATGGCACGATGCAAGAACCAACTACCCTACCTGCCCGCTTACCTAATATTTTATTAAACGGTACGACAGGTATCGCAGTCGGTATGGCAACCGATATTCCGCCGCATAACCTTAATGAAGTGGTACGCGCGGCTATTCGTTTGCTTAAAAACCCAGAGCTATCGGTTAAGCAGCTTACCCAATCAATACCAGCACCTGATCTGCCAACGCCAGCGGAAATCATCACTAGCAAAAAAGATTTGCAAGCGATGTACGAGACTGGACGCGGCAGTTATAAGATGCGCGCAACCTTTCATGTTGACCCTAAAGAAAAAAATCTCGTCATCATTGACGCGCTTCCTTACCAAGTCTCGGGCAACAAAATCCAAGAGCAAATTGCTAAGCTTATGACTGATAAGAAGCTGCCTTGGGTGACGGATATTCATGATGAATCAGATCACGAAAACGCTTGTCGTATTGTCCTTGAGTTGCGCTCAACGCGAGTCGATGTCGAACGCGTCATGAGCCATCTGTTTGCTAGTACTGACCTAGAAAGCAATTACCGCGTCAATATGAATATGATTGGCTTAAATGGTAAGCCGCAGGTGAAAAACTTAAAAGAAGTCTTGGAAGAATGGTTAATCTGTCGCCGTTCAGTAGTCACACGCCGCTTGCAATATCGCCTCGATAAAATCGATAAACGCTTGCATATTTTGGCGGGTTTACTGATTGCTTATCTGAATATCGATGAAGTGATTCGCATCATTCGTGAAGAGGATGATCCAAAAGCGACCTTGATGCAGGATTATGACCTGACTGACATTCAAGCCAATGCTATCTTGGATATTCGTTTGCGTCAGTTGGCAAAATTAGAAGAGATTGAGCTGCGCCGCGAGCAAGATGAACTTGCTGCCGAACGTGCCATCATTCAAGAATACTTAGACAATCCAGACAGTCTAACCAATCTGATGATCGATGAGCTTACTGCCGATATGAAAGAACATGGCAATGAGCGTGTATCACCATTGGCAGAACGCGAAGAAGCAAAAGCACTAAAAGAGTCAGATCTCGTACCGAGTGAGCCGGTCACTGCCATATTATCAAAGGCAGGTTGGATTCGTGCCGCCAAGGGCCATGATGTCTATGCTGCTGGTATGAGTTACCGCTCAGGTGACAGCTATCAAGCGCACGTGCGCGGTAAATCAAACGAAAGGATTTACGTACTCGATAGTACGGGACGCAGCTATAGTATCGATGCGCACAACTTAGCGTCTGCGCGTGGTCAAGGTGATCCATTGACCAGTGTATTAAAGCCGCCAGCAGGCGCTAGCTTTGAGCAGCTACTAACGGGTGATAACGAGCAACGCATTATCCTTGCCAGCTCAGCAGGTTATGGTTTTATCAATACTATTGGCAACCTCGATAGCAATCAAAAAGCCGGTAAAAACGTTATTAACCTAGCAACTGATAGTCGCTTGCTCCCAGTTGCACGTATCGACGTACCAGTAGAGACGGCCGCTAATACAGAAGGTGAAAATAGCAATGTGCGTGTGACACCTGATCATGTTGCTGTCGCGACCAATGCAGGGTATCTACTGATATTTGCTCTTGATGATTTGCCTGAACAAGCTCGCGGTAAAGGGAACAAACTTATTAAATTAAAAGACGGTGAAGAAGTTCTCGCAATCACACCACTTAGTCAGCAGGACAGCCTTGTCATTACTGCTGGCAAACGCCATGTGACACTCAAGCCAAATGATTTGGCTAACTATACGGGTGTTCGCGGTAATCGTGGTGGACAGCTGCCAAGAGGCTTTCAGAACGTGACGAGTGTTGAGATTGGCTAGTTTGACTAGTTAAATTTTGGAAACCCTAGTTCAAAATCTAGCTAATAAAATTAAACAGCTTAAAAAGCCGCCTATACACAATGTATAGGCGGCTTTTCTACGCTACTCAAAATAGAGAAATTATTTAAGACTTATTAGATACAGCATCCTCAAAGATCGCTTTCAGGAAGCTTGTAATCTGAGTGCTTTTCATTAGATACGGATTAAAGTCAGCACCTGCTGAGAAACTTTTTAGGGTATATGCTTCGTCTTCTGCACTTGATGTTAAATATTTTATTAAAAACCCATCCCACCTACGTTCTTCTATTTCCTCAATTTCACTGAGGTGGGGTACTAGGTAAGAGTACTCACTGATCAATTTTACTAGTATTTCATTGATAAGAGGTCTTGGACCTTCAATATTTTGAATAAAGTAATTGTCATTCACGACAAGCGCTGAGGTTACACCACTTTTTTCATTATTCCTTCGCCATTGCTCAAGCAGACGAGCCAACCCTATTCCATTATTACTGTCACTATTTCTGCCAATATACGTTAGGCTGAGAATGATATGCTCGCCATGTCTTTTTCTATCTTCTAAAGGTTGGTTGGTAGTGATATGCATAAGAAACCTTATTTATAAAAAAATTATCTAAATCAAAAGACACTTTATAGACGGCTTTTTTACGCCAATTAAAATAGATGACTCTTATGGTATAGAAATGCTACTCATTAAAAATTAATTAGATTCAACATTTTCAAAAACCGCTTTCAGAAAGCTTTCAATCTGAGAGCTTTTCATTAGATAAGGATTGAAATCAAACCCTGCTGAGAAACTTTTTAAGGCATACTCTTCATCTTCAACGCTTGAGGTTAAATGCTTAACTAAAAACCCATTCCAGTGGCGCGATTCGATTTCCTCTATATTCACAATATTAGGGACAATGGTGGAATGCTCGTCAAGTATCTTTTCCAAGGCAGTATTGATAGCAGGCCTTGTCCCTTGAAAACTTTGAACGAAATAACCTTCACTAATGACTAAAGCTGAAACGATATCGTTTTCTTCAAAATATCTGCGCCAGTACTCAAGTGCGCGAGTCAGCTCAATCCCAGAATCTAGATCGACATTTTTGGCGATATATGTCATGTGGATAAGAATATGCTCGCCATGCCTTTTTCTATCTTCTGAGGATTGGCTTGTCGTTATGTTCATAAGAAACCTTATTTATAAAAAATTCATTCAAATCAAGGTATACTTTAAGATAAAGTATAATTAATAACGTTTTTTATCATTTGCTATGATTTTTTTAGATTTATAACATAGAAGTTTCAATGATATAGCATACCAATATTCATAGTAGTAAAATTATACTACAAAGTTGTCACGTTCAGTATCTTGGCATTATTCCAATAATTAACAAGCCTAATCTATATTCTCCTATAGCCCTGCCTCAACGCACTTATACGACTAAGTCATGTTTACTTATAGACTAAACTCTACAAGGATTCATCAGGGTCTGTCATGTTTATTAAGTTAGCGTATTTATAGGTATATAAAACATAACCTACCCTCAATAAACAGCCGTCTACGCTATATATAAACAGTTTTGTATAAACGACTTTATTGCATACTAATTGAATAGCTAACGTATCAATACCGACCCATCTCAACTGTTGTCTCAGCAAGTACCGAATCACTTTGCCATGCTTGTACATCTACCGTATACAGATGGTTCTTGCCGCCAGAACAAGGTGGCTTATATGCACCGCCCGCCTCGCCTTTACGACTGCGGTATTCTGCAACCATCTCAATACCTACTGGTACTTCGTAAGTGTGACCAAATACTCGTGGCACTTCTGCGTTCGTAGCACCCTCTGGTAGTACAAACTCGACGATACCATGGCCACCATTCTGCATACGTTTGTTGCTTACATCGTTATAGACGAATACCAGGCTTTCCGCGCCTGCCGGAATGTTTGAAACAGTCATGCTAGGCGTGGCTGGACTTTTGCCACCATAGTTTAGACATTGCTGCCCCTCAGGTATTTTTTTGCCATCCCAAACAGCATCATTAAATTCAACATCCATTGCAAAAGTATTGGCAGATAAAGCCACTGTTGCCAAAACTGTAACCGATTTTAAGGTAAAGAATTTCATACTTATTCCTTTAGGTAGCTGATGCATTAATAACGAGAGTCCATCTTATTTGGTAGATTGTTTTTGATAATTGAATATAACTTTATAATACATAGACACGGTTAAGTTAATCATATCGTTTAGCATTTTTGTTAATCCTCTGGACAAGCAATGAGCGGTTCTACAGGCTACATCCAAATACTGTCTCAATAAGCATACTTGCAGCATCATAGGTTACTCGATAGGTATTTATCTGATTGGGTATGTTGTAGTAGTATCTGAATCATTGTATCTACACGACTAAAAATAATAGGATCATCATGTTTATTGAAGATAAGATTGCCAAAGAAAGTATGACTACTAAAATCTCGATCCCAAAAATCATCTTTTTTGACATCGATGATACCTTGAGCCGTAACGGCATTATCGCTGAACACAATAAAGCGACGCTTGAGCAGCTTGCAGATACCGATATTAAACTAGTGATTTCGACTGGCCGCTCTAAAGCCATATTGCCTGAAGACATTCTAGCGTTGCTTGATGCAGATATATTGGACGCCATTATTTGTATGAATGGACAATACAGTTTTGATAAAAGCGGCCGAATCAGCCACTACCCTTTAACTGCTGAACAGACAGATAAAATCGTACGCCTGTGCCAACAGAGTGATTTGATTCATAAGTTTGACTCTGCCACTCATATCGCGTGGTCAGGTGAAAATGAACGTTTACGCGAGTTCAATGCGGTCACGCCCAACTCGATCCTTGACCCTGAGTACTACAAATCAAATACCGTCTATCAATGCTCGGTATTCTTTAATAATCAGCAAGAAAAGATGCAAGACATCGATTTTGCCCAGTATGATTTAAAGCTGGTACATTGGCATCAGATTGGTGCCGATATATTGCCAGCAGAGGCATCAAAAGCTCGCGGCATCAAAGATGTATGCGAGTACTATGCGGTAGATGCAAGCGAGTGTATGGCATTCGGTGATGGTATGAATGACTTAGAAATGTTCGACTTGGTTGGATTTGCTGTGGCCATGGGAGATGCACAGCCAGCTTTAATAGAACGCGCTGACTTTGTCACTGGGACGATTGAAGAGTATGGTATTCAAACCGTGCTTAATCAGTTAGCAATGAAGTCGTAAGACTGTTCAGGCACATAAAGCCATTAATGTTCATTTAATTAACGTTCATTTTAAAAAAGCCCTTACTAATCGATTAGTAAGGGCTTTTTATTATGGTCTAATTTTATATAGAAAATACAAATGAAAGCTGGAGCGGTGATGACTCCAATACCTTATCGAGTATTCATTTCATTCTTTCTACAAATCTAATAGAACGTAAGGCGTCAGTTAAGGCCTCAATTAAGGCATGGTTAAGCCACCATCGACAGCGATAGATTGTCCAGTAATAGCCATGCTCAAATCAGATGCCATGAGCAATACTGAATTGGCAAAGTCAGCTACCGAAGTCGCTTGGCGCAGCGGCGTCGTAGTCGCGATATAGTCAAATACCTCTTCAGTGGTTAAGCTGCTTGCGTCGGTGGTTTTTAATAAGCCACCTGCTAGCAAATTAACCCGAATACCATACTGTCCAAGCTCGCTCGCTAGGTTGCGGGTCAGTCCAATCAATGCTGATTTAGCCGTGGTGTAATCATAATAGGTAACCACTGGGTTGTAGACAAGATTGGTTGAGATGTTAATAATTTTACCTACTTGCTGCGCTTTCATTTGCGGCAACACTGCTTGCACTGTATTGACTGCGCCCTTGACGATACCGTCCATTTGTTGCGAAAAGTGCGACCACTTTACTGTTTCAATACTAGTGTACGCAGCGCTTGGATTGAACTGATAACTTGGCAAGGCATTATTGACCAATATATCGATACGACCATGACGAGTGATGACTTCAGCTGCCATGGCTTGTACTTGCTCAAGATCGGTCACATCCGCCTGATAAGCAAATGCTTGTCCACCTGTCGCGATGATATCAGCCACTACTGCCTCAGCAGCCTCTTTACTATTGAGGTAGTTGACGCAAACGATAGCGCCTGCTGCTGCCATTTGCTGTGCAATCTGTGCACCAAGCCCTCGACTGGCACCAGTGACTATGGCGACTTTATCCGTAAGCAATGCCGGTATAACTGAGTGGCTTTTATTCAAGGCGTTTTGAGTTGAGGTACTTTCGGTCATTGTGCTGTATCCTTTATTATTATGGTATGGTTGGTGTCTTAAAGCCAAAGGCTGATATCTGCTTAGATGATGTTCGTCATACTTCGGCCTGCGCCAATCATAGCATGGTTATATGCTATCTTTTTTCGATTCGACGTTAGCAGCTCGCTAGCAATTCTACCCAAAATTAGCTGTCATTAAGTTAGTTTTGCTACTCATCTCATTAGCCCAACTGGCTATTTTTATTAGTATTATTGAGCATTGCCTTAATGATGACCCTTTAAATTGTATAAACTAATGACCATAATAGTTCTATTGGCCATGTCAGACTTTTATCTTTTTGGCTTTTTTATTGAATTTTTCTGATTTGCATTATCTTTATTTAGGAGAGATATTTTGACCCACTTATCATCGTCCCATCCAACTACTCACACCTCGGCTAGTGTCGGTCGCATAGTGCCAAAAGCATTATTAGCAGCAGCTGTCGGCTTGGTGCTTGCCAGTTGTAGCAACTCTGACAATGCAGCGGATGGCAGTGCTGCGGCGAGCAATGAGACGCTGAACCTTTACAACTGGTCGGAATATATGCCGCAAGAGATTTTAGATGGCTTTGAAGAAGAGACTGGCATCTCAGTTAATTACACCACATTTGACTCTAACGAAGCCATGTATGCCAAGCTCAAACTATTGGATGATTCGAGCCAGTATGACTTAGCCATTCCATCGACTTATTATGTCGAAAAGATGGCGAAAGAAGGACTACTACAAGAGCTAGATAAATCAAAACTGAGCAATTTCAAAAACCTTGATACCTCATTCACTAATACCAAAGTCGATCCTGATAACAAATACTCTATCCCTTATATGTGGGGCAGCACCGGTCTCGCCATTAACGGTGACAGTGTCGATCCGAAAACTGTCAATAGCTGGAATGACCTATGGGATCCTAAGTATAAGGGTCAGGTGATGCTGACCAATGACGTGCGTGAAGTCTTTGGTATGGCACTGCTGACTCTTGGCTACTCAGGTAACAGTAGCAATCCTGACGAAATCGAAGCCGCTTACGATAAGCTCACTACGTTGATGCCAAACGTCAAAACTTTTAACTCTGATGCGACACGTATGCCATATATCGAAGGTGAGACTGCGCTTGGTATGACATGGAATGGTGAAGCAGTCATGGCCAATGACGAAGGCCTGACCAGCTTGGTTTATAAGTATCCAACCGAAGGCGCTATCTTGTGGATGGACAACTTTGTCATTCCAAAAAATGCTAAGCAAGTTGATGCAGCACATAAGTTTATTGATTATTTATTACGTCCTGAAAATGCAAAAATCGTCAGCGAAGAGATTGGCTACGCATCACCAAACATAGCAGCGCGTGAGCTGATGGATGAGAGCGTCCAAAACAATCCAACGATTTATCCTTCTAAAGAAGTATTAGCAAAAGCTGAGTTCCAAGAAGATGTAGGCGATGAAGCGTTGCAAGTGTATCAACAGTACTGGGATAAGCTAAAGACGGGTCGTTAATAGTTTTGATTTAGTACTTTAAAATAAAGTAGTCTTTTAAAAATAAAAACGCTGATCCTAAATGGTCAGCGTTTTTTTGTATGTCATAAATGTAAATCCGTCTCGCCGCCCTGCTCTTTCATCCGGCGCTGCTCGCGGCGCTGATAGCCTAGACCAGATGCAGCAAACCAATGCGGTTTCGATGTTTGTAGTAAATCACTCAGCTGCTGTAATTGAGTCTGCAAGGTTTGGGTCAACCAAAAATAGCCCTGCCACTCAAATGCTAGGTGCTGTACGCTTGGATACTCCGAGACGGCAATACGAGTAATGGGTCGAAATACTTCATCGCTTGGACTACGTAACACCGCTCCCATGTGCTGCATCGCTTGGGTTAGCTCATGCTGATAATGTACCAATAAAACATGGTTTTCTTCATCAATTTCGATGTTCGCCAAACGTGGAGCCGCACTTAACAGTAAATCAATCGTCCCGATAATATTACGGTGGGTACGTTGGATCGTCTCTAGCGTTTCTTTTTCGATTCCTGACTCACTGGCTGTCGCCGCGATATGTGGTCGCACAGCCAGCAGACGTTTATTAATCTGCTGTAACGCTGTGACCAATGCCCTATCAACGGGTACTTCCTTAACAGGAAAGGCTACTGGGTTTAGCTTTTGAACAGAGTCATCCACCACTCCATCCGTTGCGTCAATATGATGACCTACGCCTGCATAGAGACTACTACAAGCGTCAAGGTTGCTACTCAATAAGAACCGCCACATCAACGTTGATTTGAGCGGCAAAATCAGCGTCACTGCTACCGAAACGCCTGTCCCCAGTAAGATATTTAGCGCGCGGTAGATGCCATCCTGACCAATGCTATTATTGCCTAAATCAGAGACAATCATCAACATAGTGATACCCGTTAACAGTCCTGTATACCCGAGCTGTCTGACGGCTAGATAGCCAATGATGCCGCTGAGCAAACCAATAAGCGCATAGTCTACCCATAGCCATGCACCCGCATTTTGATTAAACCATAACACCCCAAGCGCAGTACCAATACCCAATAAAGTACCGATTACGCGCTCTTTCGCCTTAGTATAAATAGCGCCTTGGTATTGCAATAACCCTAGAATAATAAATACTGTAATGGTCGTCCATTCACCGTGCGGAAGATTGGTGATTTTATTGACCAATAAAGCCAGTATCACAGCCGTACCTAGGCGTATGGCATGTAAAATATCTGCATGTTGGTAGCGAACATAGGGTTCGACAAATGGAGCAGTAATACGCTGATAAAGGGTGGGTTTCACGCAAGGCTACTCTTTTTGGGTGGAATATTTAAGTGAGATATTTTGATAAAAAATTATTAAAAAATATCACTAACTAGCGGTAAGTATAAGTTGATATTCTATCAGCAAAATGACGGACAAAAAATAACGCCTTTTACCTATTATTCACAGGTAAAAGGCGTTATAAAAAATATCCTAGCACACTATATTGAAATCTACGCTATTGAAGATTATTCACCAAATGACTCATCGAATTACTTATCAAGATCTGCGTCAGTGTTAGTGTTAGTGTTAGTGTTAGTGAATAATAGTCTATTACGCTAGCGTATTACACTTCTAGGTAGTCTAGAATACCTTCCGCAGCTTCACGGCCTTCCCAAATCGCTGTCACAACCAAATCAGAACCACGCACCATATCGCCACCAGCGAAGATTTTAGGATTTTGGGTCTGGAATTTGAAGATTTGCTTTTCGGCTGCTAGTACGCGACCAGAGCTGTCCATCCCCACTTGTTGAGACTCAAACCAATCAGCAGGACTTGGTCTAAAACCAAAGGCCATGATGACTGCATCACATGGGATGATCTCTTCAGAATTAGGGATTGGCTCAGGGCGTTGACGACCACGGTTGTCTGGTGCACCCAGCTGAGTAGTAACGACTTTTACGCCGTTAACTTTACCGTTTAAGCCAATGATTTCGGTTGGCTGACGATTGAATAAGAACTCAACGCCTTCCTCGCGAGCATTGACCACTTCACGGCGTGAACCAGGCATGTTTTCCTCGTCACGGCGATAGGCACAAACTACTTTTTCGGCGCCTTGACGGATACTGGTACGGTTACAGTCCATTGCGGTATCACCGCCACCGAGTACCACCACCTTTTTACCTTTAAAGTCGATGTACTCTTCAGCGTCTTTTTCCCAGTCATTGCAACGGTTCACGTTCGCAATCAGGTAATCTAGTGCATCGTAGACGCCTGTCAGCTCTTCACCAGCAAAGCCGCCGCGCATATAGGTGTATGTACCCATACCCATAAATACCGCGTCATAGTCAGCCAATAGCTCATCAATCGTGACGTCTGTACCAATCTCTGTCTCTAAACGGAATTCGATACCCATGTCTTCAAAGATCACGCGGCGATTGCGCATGACATCTTTTTCCATTTTGAACTCAGGGATGCCAAATGTTAGTAAGCCGCCAATCTCAGGGCGCTTATCAAAGACAACTGGTTTGACACCATTTCTGACCAAGATATCTGCGCAACCTAAACCTGCTGGTCCTGCGCCAATGATAGCGACTTTTTTGTCTGTCCAAACGACTTCAGACATATCTGGACGCCAGCCAAGTGCAAACGCGGTATCGTTGATATATTTTTCGACATTACCAATGGTCACTGCACCAAAACCATCATTTAACGTACAAGCGCCTTCACACAGACGATCTTGTGGGCAAACTCGTCCGCACACTTCAGGCAAGGTATTAGTACGGTGGCACAATTCAGCTGCCTGAAATATCTGGCCTTCTGTGGCCAGTTTTAGCCAGTTAGGGATATAGTTGTGTACTGGACATTTCCATTCGCAGTACGGGTTACCACACTCAAGACAACGATGCGCTTGCTGAGCAACAGCTTCGTTTTCGAAAGGTTTATAAATTTCAACAAACTCTGTTGAACGTGTTGCAATGTCTTTTTTGGTTGGATCAAATCTTGGTATATCTAAAAACTGGAAGTTATTTTCTAAGCGTTTTGCCATGGTGCTATCTCTTTTATATAAGGCTCTTTTGCAGTGGGTGGCGACAGTCAGCGATGTTTTGTTTGTCTAAAATTTAAGACATATACCGCTGCTGTCACTTACCTGCTGAAAACCTGTGAGTTAAAACGTCTCTAAAAACGGAACGCTGGCTAACCTAATCAAAGCGAATGCCGATCCATCAATACAATCCATCAATACATTCTATCAATGCAATCCATTGATACGATAGGCAGTTACGTATCGGCTATTGTGGGTCGGCCATGGTAGTTTTAAGAAGGCTTGCAATGTTCGCCGCTTTTGGCTTAACCAAATAGAATTTACGAACATAGTGCTCAAAGTCGTTCAGAATTGTCTGACCCCATGCACTGCCTGTTTTATCTACATGAGCTTCAATCACTTGTTGCAAATGAATGCGATGCTCTTCTGTTTGCTCGCTTGAAATACGGTTTAGATCGATTAGCTCATGGTTGCAACGGTCAAAGAAGTCGCCTTCCATATCGAGTACATACGCAAAACCACCCGTCATACCAGCACCGAAGTTAAGTCCAGTACGGCCCAAAATCGTGACGATACCGCCAGTCATATATTCACAGCAATGGTCGCCTGTGCCTTCGATAACTGCGTGTGCGCCAGAGTTACGGACGCCAAAACGCTCACCTGCAGTACCAGCAGCATATAGCTTACCGCCAGTTGCACCATAGAGACAGGTATTACCGATGATGGCCGTTTCTTGTGCTATAAAGTTTGAGTCTTTTGGCGGATAAATAACAATCTCACCGCCTGCCATACCTTTGCCCACATAGTCATTGGCATCACCTTCAAGCTCGATATTTAAACCGCCAGCATTCCACACACCCAAACTTTGTCCTGCAGTACCAGTTAAACGAAGTTTGATTGGCATATCGCTCATGCCAAGGTTGCCCCAGACTTGCGCAATCTCACCAGAAATACGAGCACCGATAGAGCGGTCACAGTTACCAACGAAATAGCTATAATCGCCGCCTGCCCCTTTGCGAATGTTCACAAGCATATCGCTAATCATCTGCTCAGCAAGCAAACCTTTATCAAACGGCTCATTACGCTCAACCTGACAAGTTTGTGCTTTGCCTACGCTGGCTGGGTGACTAAATAGCAATGGCGTTAAATCAAGATGACGCTGCTTATCCGTATTACCTTCTAAGATATCAAGCAAGTCAGTACGACCAACCAGCTCTTCCATACTACGAACACCTAGCGCTGCCAACCATTCACGTGTTTCGGTCGCGACAAACTTAAAGAAGTTAATCAGCATTTCTGCTTCGCCAATGAAATGCTCATCACGCAGCTTGGCTTTTTGAGTAGCAACACCTGTCGGACAGTTGTTTAAATGGCAAATACGTAGGTACTTACAACCAACTGCAATCATCGGTGTGGTACCAAAGCCAAAGCTCTCTGCACCCAAGATAGCAGCTTTTACTACATCCAGTCCTGTTTTTAGACCACCGTCAGTCTGGACACGTACCTTATCACGTAACCCATTCACTCGTAGAGACTGGTGAGTCTCAGCCAAACCTAGCTCCCATGGCGAGCCTGCATGATGGATAGACGATAGCGGAGACGCTGCCGTACCACCGTCATAGCCCGAGATAGTAATCAAATCGGCATAGGCTTTTGCAACGCCTGTCGCGATCGTACCAACACCTGGACGTGAGACCAATTTAACCGATACCAATGCATCTGGATTGACTTGTTTTAAATCAAAAATCAGCTGTGCCAAATCTTCGATAGAATAAATATCGTGATGCGGCGGCGGTGAAATCAAGGTCACACCTGGCACTGAATAACGCAAACGTGCAATCAGCGCGTTGACTTTACCACCAGGTAGCTGTCCACCTTCACCAGGCTTGGCACCTTGGGCTACTTTAATCTGCATGACTTCAGCGGAGCGAAGATAAGCAGGCGTTACCCCAAAACGACCAGAAGCAACTTGCTTAATTTTTGAGTTACGCAATGTGCCATAACGTGCAGGATCTTCACCGCCCTCACCAGAGTTTGAGCGACCACCGATGGTATTCATAGCCATCGCAATCGACTCATGCGCTTCAGGAGATAGCGCGCCTAAAGACATGCCAGCTGAGTCAAAACGCGTCAAGATTTCAGAGATATCTTCCACTTCATTGACATCGATACTGTTGTCAGTTTTCAGTTGCAACAAATCACGTAAAGTAGCAACCGGACGGCTATTAACTAGATCCGCATAATTACGGTAATTATCGTAATCACCAGTACGTACTGCAGTATGCAGGCTGTTAATCACATCAGGATTAAAGGCATGGTACTCTTTGTTGAAGACAAATTTGAGCAAACCACCCTGATCTAGAGGAGCGCGTCGCTTAAACGCATTGGCAGCCAATTGTGCTTGATCAGCAGCAAGGTCTGCAAAGGTAGCGCCTTTAATACGGCTTTGTACGCCTTTAAAGCATAAATTGACGACTTCTTCTGAAAGACCGACTGCTTCAAACAACTGCGCGCCGCGATACGACACAATGGTAGAGATACCCATTTTTGATAAGATTTTTAGCAAACCTTTATCCAAGCCTTTGCGGAAATTAACACGGGCTTGAATCGGATCACCAAGTAGCTCACCAGTAGCAACCAAATCATCAATGACATCATATGCTAGATATGGATATACACAAGTTGCACCAAAGCCGATCAATACCGCTATTTGATGCGAGTCACGAGCAAGACCTGTCTCAATGATTAAATTAGCATCGGTACGGATACCTTGCGCGATTAGATAATGATGCACAGCACCAGTAACCATAATGGCATTGGCGGGTACTTTGTCTGCATCGATATCTTTATCAGACAAGACAATCAACGTATTACCTGAGCGAATGTTATCTGCCACTTGCTCACAAATAGCCACGATAGCATCAGATAGCTCTAAAGTACGGTCATAGTTCAGATCAATACGAGCCATCTTGAATGCTGGATCATCCAAAGTTTCAAGCTGCTGCATCTTGCTGGCTGACAATACTGGCGATGACAAAATAATACGATGAGCGTCTCTTGCAGATGGCGCAAATACGTTAGTCTCAGCGCCTAAACAGGTCTGCAACGACATTACGATTGATTCACGTAATGGATCGATTGGCGGATTGGTCACCTGTGCAAACTGTTGACGGAAGAAATCACCGACATGGCGAATTTGCTGCGACAGTACAGCCATTGGCGTATCGTCACCCATTGAGCCGACTGGTTCTTGACCATTTTCAGCATTAGGGCGAATGATTTCTGTGCGCTCTTCATTGGTGATGTGATACATCTTTTGTAGCGCTTTTAGCTTATCACCGCGGCACGCTTGCGTTGCCAACGTCTCTTCTAGACGTTCATCATCACGAACACGCGTTGCTTCTTCACGCAACCATTTGCGATATGGATGCGCCGTTTTTAGTAAAGTTGCAATAGCTGTCGTATCTAGAATTTGACCAGTCAACGTGTCAATGACCAGCATTTGACCAGGTCCAACGCGACCTTTTGCCAGTACATCTTGTGGCTCATAATCCCAAACACCCACTTCTGACGCAACAGTGATATAGCCGTTCTTGGTGGTTACCCAACGTGACGGGCGCAAACCGTTTCTATCGAGCATACAGACCGCATAGCGTCCATCCTGAATAACTAGACCTGCTGGACCGTCCCACGCTTCCATATGCTGTGAGTAAAACTCATAAAACGCACGCAGATCCATATCCATGCTATCAACGTTCTGCCACGCTGGGGGTACCAAGATAGACATTGCATGGAATAGGTTCATACCGCCAGACATAAGCACTTCGAGCATGTTATCTAAGCTTGATGAATCTGAACCGGTACTATTTACAAGTGGTGTCAACTCATTCAAGTTAGGCAGTTTGTCTGATTTCAGCTTGGGCGTACGGGCTTTAGACCAGTTGCGGTTACCTGTAATGGTATTTAACTCACCATTGTGCGCAAGATAACGGAATGGCTGTGCCAGTGGCCAGCGCGGCAAGGTATTGGTTGAGAAACGCTGATGGAATACTACGATATGTGACGCCAAACGCTCATCTTGCAAATCCAAGAAAAACGCTGGTAAGTCTGAAGGCATTACCAAGCCTTTGTAAATAATAGTCTGACAACTCAATGAACATACATAGAATAGCTCATCATCCGTCAAACGCTGCTCTGCTTTTTTGCGTGCAACAAATAACTTACGGTTGAAATCATCAGCAGCCAAGTCATCTGGCGCATTAACGAACACTTGCTTAAAGTCTGGCAATGTCTCACGACCAATCTCACCAACAATACTCAAGTCGAGTGGTACATCACGCCAGCCAGCCACTTCTAATCCTTGGGCGGTAATCTCATCGCTCAATACTTGTTGGCTATGCTTGGCTTTATCGCTATCTAAATTAACGAACACCATACCGACAGCAAAGTTGTCCGTAATGGCAAATTGCTGCTCGTCAGCAATCTGTTTAAAGAAATCGGTAGGCGTCGCTAATAGCAAGCCACAACCATCACCAGTTCTACCGTCAGCAGCAACACCGCCGCGATGTGTCATACAACTTAAACTATGAATGGCAGTTTTTACCAAATCATGGCTCGCTTCACCCTCAATATGGGCAATTAGGCCAAAACCGCAATTATCAGAAAAATCATCTGGCGTGGCCAGGTGTGTTTGTGAGGAAATCATTGACATAGCTTGTCCTTTTAAGTAGACGGGCAACTTACATTTCCAATGCGGAGTATAAGTTGGTACCCGTAAGCAGAACGGGCTGATAGTGGATATTCGTGTGTTCGAATTGGCAAATAGCGCAATGCTCGATAGACATCATACTCTAAGAGAAAGTAAAACCCTTGACCCTCCTGGTCATTAGCTGATGTCTTGACATGTGGTCCGTGTATCAAAAGATAGTAAGTAGCAGCCCTTGGCAACGGGAGAATCTACGCCCTTAAATGCCAGTTACTCAATCAGTGATATCTAATGCCATTCATTTAAGCATCATTTGTTATGTTGTCATGTCTAGCATTTAAAGCTAAGCATACAATAACTTAATAACAGTGCACTTGTTTATCTTGAATATCTGACGCTCTGTATTCAAGCACTTTGTTTACCCTAAAAAGAGTGACAATAAGAGAGGTTGCGTCACTTACGATAACCTAATTATGGATAGTAAGTAACCGCGCTTGAGACAATAATATTTAGTAAAGAACTCTAAAAACTAAGAAAAAACCACTAAATAGTTGTTAAATAGACATTTTTTACGATAACTATACAGAACGTCGCCCACAGTTATATTAGTTAATGATTGTCGAAAAATCTAGTCTTTTCTATCGATTCATTAGCCATAAATTGTAAGAGGACTTATTACTATTGGTTATAAGACAAATAAAACTGCTATTAAAATTTTAATGTAAACCATATAAACGACATTTAGCAAAAGGCCTTGATAATACTTAACAGTAGTAGCTTGCCGCTTATTGTGACGATAAAACTATTTTGTATAGTGCTAAAAAAACCCACTAACCAAATCGCTAGTGGGTTAAATTAATCAGACAAAAACTAATTACTCTTATCTTCTATTAGCGCTTTTATACTGTCGCTATTATTTTTGGGAGGATTTGCGTTAGCACTTTTGCCATTAGCATTTGAATTATTATTTGTGCTACTAGGGGGCTTAGGCGTTGGCACGACTGGGGGCTTCTTACTGGTACTGCTCTCCGCCGGTGCCGCAGGCTTTTTGTTTTCTGGCGCAGGCTTACTTGCGTTATTTTCGTCTTTTGACGATGCTTCAGATATTGTCTGCGTCTCACCACCAACCGTACGCTCTTCGCTAACAGATAATGTGGCAGAGGTATCTACCGACTGACGAATACTCTCTTGAGCGGTGCTACTATTAGCGCTTTCTTGGTTACCTCGATTACTGTTAGCATTAGCTGCTTGAGCAGCGGCGTCATCAGCTTCTTCTTGCAAACGAGCAGGCACTTCACGCTTGGTAGGTTTTAAATCGACGGCACGTGTACGTTTTGTACTTAGATCTTTTACTGGATCAGGACGCTCATAGTTATCAATGATACTGACATATCGATTAATCTCTTCTGGCAGTACACGTACGTTTGTAGGTAACTTAAAGTCTATTAACTTTGCGGCTCCTACTGCTTCTTGCGGGCTACTCATAATCCCATAAGTCAGCATATAACGGACTTGCTTTTCATCATCCAGATAACGGAAGTAAGCAAATTTATCGCGATCTTGACGGCCTTCTAAGTAGCTAACAATCACATCGTTTTCAGCGACATTCATTACTTGAACAGTCCACTTGCCTTTATTAGCCAGCAGATAACGCTTGTCTTTAAACTCATCAGGATAATCGCGCAAATCCCGAATCGTTGCATCAAAGTTAATCGGTTGTACATCCGTATCTAGCTCATGCAGCGATTCGACTTTTAGTGGTTGTTCAAACTCTTCATTCAAAATCTCTGGCGCTGATATCGGTGCATTTTCAATTTTGGCACCCATGGCTGGCGTTTGACTAAACATCCATACTAACGCTGTGACCACCCCTAAAAGTAGGGTCACTATTAGCCAAATCAGTGCTTGACGACTGTATGATTGGCTAGCAGTACGCGTTTTTGTTTTTGATGTTGCCATGAGGCGGTCCTTGGTAAACACATGTTTTACAGCATAATATAAATGCTTATTCAAACAGAGGTACAGCTAACCAGTTGGCTATAAGTACGAGATTTTAGTATAAATATATAAACGATAATTCTTGAGACGTTACGCGCTATGTTTTGACAAAACTTCATGCAATAGCTCGCTGTCAAACTCATTAGTCATTACCGCATCGCCAATTGATTTTAACAAAATTAGGCGGATTTGTCCGTGTTTCACTTTTTTATCGTGTCCCATTAAATCTAAAGCAGTGTCTACATCGATAGCTGGTGGCGTAATAGGTAAGCTTGCCAATTCTAAAACACGCTTAATACGTACAACTTCATCATCAGTTAGCCAACCAATTTTTTGCGATAGCTCAGCTGCTTGTACCATACCAGCCGCCACTGCTTCGCCATGTAACCAATTGCCATAGCCTTCATGTGTTTCAATCACATGACCAAAAGTATGTCCAAAGTTCAATAGCGCGCGCACACCGGACTCTCTTTCGTCTTGTGCTACTACATCAGCCTTGTACTGACAGCAGCGCTTTACAGCTTCACCAAGTACTGCTAAATCAAGCGACATCATTGCAGGCAAGTTTGCTTCAAGCCACGTTAAAAATGCCTCATCCATGATAAGGGCATATTTGATAATCTCGGCCACTCCAGCCGATAGCTCACGTGCAGGCAGTGTCTTAAGCGTACTCATATCGGCAAGCACCATTTGCGGCTGCCAAAAAGCACCAATCATATTTTTACCTTGCGGATGATTGATACCTGTTTTACCACCAACACTAGAATCTACTTGTGACAATAGCGTCGTTGGAATTTGAATAAAATTGACACCACGCATAAAGCTAGCAGCAGCAAAACCAGTCATATCTCCAATTACACCACCGCCAAGGGCAACAAGTGTCACATCGCGATTGAAATGTTCTGTCATTAGCGCATCATAAATCTGATCAATACTTGCCTGATTTTTGTATTGTTCACCATCTGGCAGTACGCACACCTTTACCGTAAACTGCTCTGCTAACTCATCTTCTAATGCTTTTAAGTATAAAGGTGCCACAGTGTCATTAGTGACAATCAAAACCTGACGGCCACTGATATAAGGCGTGATTTGCTTCGCCATACTGCTATGTTCAGTCTTAGATTGTTCAGTAATGACAATAGGATAATCATGACTTTGCGTCTGAACTATTAGGCCATCATGAAACGGCATTACCATGTGATACTCCTAAAGCATTTTCGATGAGGTAAAAGTAATTGAGTCTGCATATCAATCGTAGTTGCCAGTCTATTACTAATCTTCTTGGTGCGCTGATGCGTCGGTAGTGCAGTCGACGAATGATTCTAGCTGTTGCATCAATTGATTGACCATATGGCGTGGATACGTGTGACCAGTAGGCATAATAATATGGGCGACTTGGCGATAGAGTGGATCGCGAGCACTGTACAAATCTTGCAATATTTTTCTAGGATTAGGCTGCTGCAATAACGGTCGAGACTTGTCTTTAGAGGTGCGTGCCAGCTGTACCTCGACAGGTGCATTAAGATAGACGACGATGCCACGCTGTTTTAGGAACTCTCGGTTTTCAGCACACATGACTGCACCGCCACCGGTCGCTAATACGATTTGAGAGTTTTGGGTCAATTCATCAATGGCACGCGTTTCACGCTCACGGAAACCTGCCTCACCTTCTTTGGCAAATATCCAAGCAATGTCAGCACCTGTCTGCGATTCAATATACCAATCACTGTCTACAAAAGTGCGACCCAACTGCTTGGCAAGCAGTTTTCCAATTGTCGTCTTCCCTGCTCCCATCGGACCCACTAAAAACACCGACGGTAATTCCTGCCCCATAATACTTACTCAGCTAAATTAGGTATGATACAACGTCATTGTTATTCTGGCTAGTAATGAGCCGTGATTATTGTGAGTAAAATTTAGAGCACACTATTCATCAGTACATACATAAATACTGCAGCTCGAAAACCACGAATTTCGCGCATAAAAAAAGCAAGCACTATGGCTTACTTTTTTTAGCAATTATCTAACCACTTTAGGACTAGTTCAGACGACTCGTACCATCATTAATAAGCTTTGGAGTTACGAAAATAAGTAGCTCTTCTTTGTCGTTGCTTCGTACATCTTTACGGAAGGCACGACCGATATAAGGTAAATCACCTAAGAAAGGGACCTTAGTTACGCCATTACTAGTGCGATTTTTAAAAACACCGCCCAGTACGACTGTCTGACCATCTTCAATAATAACATTGGTTGATATAGAGTCTTCAGAGATAGCAACCTGATTATTGATGATTGTCGGCGTGCCGTTAGTAATGACCAATTGCAGACCAATTTTACCATCAGGTGTAATATTCGGTGTGGCTTCTAAGCTAAGTGCTGCTTCTTTAAAGCTGGTCGTTGTGGCACCACTGGCTGATGCTTCTTGATACGGAATCTGCGTACCGGACGAGACTTTTGCTGTTTGCTTATCTGCTGTCAAAATCTTTGGTGTAGAAATAACTTCACCACGGTTATCCGCCTGCAGTGCTGATAATTCAAGATCAAGCATTACGTCAGACATACTGAGCAAACCAAAGGCAATACTACCAGCTGGGTTAGAAACGCCTAAATCAACGTTTAGGTTATCAGGACTAGTAATGTCATAAGAAGGATAAGAAACGGTTTGACCATTTACGGTCGTCGTCTCTATATCAAAGTCCTTAAGATCAGCTAGTGTTTGGTTGCTACCACCGACCAATAAGCTACGGTTATTAGCTGCACCATTTGACAAGATACCCCAACGAACACCAATCTCTTTACTGAAGCTATCAGTTGCACTGACGATACGTGCTTCAATCATGACTTGGCGAACAGGAATATCAATTTTGCTGATTAGTTTATGAATGTTTTCGATACTGTCAGCAACGTCTTTAATAATCAAAGTATTGGTACGTTCATCAACCGTTACCGTACCACGATTGGATAACAACGTATTATTATCCTCACGATTTGCGAGGCCACTACTATTACCAGTCGCGCCGCTACCTTGCGAAATAAGCGTTAAGACATCTTGTGCTTTTGCATAACTTAAACGAATGTACTCAGTACGCAGAGGTGCATAAGATTGAACAGCTTGCTGTGCTTCTAGTTCACGTGCTTCCTGCTCAGCCAACTCAGTAGAAGGCGCAACCAAAATCACATTACCATTTTCACGCTTGCCTAAGTTTTTGCTTTTCAAAATAATATCGAGGGCTTGGTCCCAAGGAACATTGATTAAACGCAGGGTGATGTTGCCAGCAACAGAGTCACTTGCCACGATATTCATCTCAGTAAACTGCGCCAAAATATCTAAGACACTACGAACCTCAACATCTTGGAATTCCATAGATAGCGGTTCGCCACTATAGACTCTTTCTTCCAGCGTCGGCTCACGTAACAACTCAGGCTTTTTAATACCAATATTTAACTGATTACCTGATTGGTAGGCTTGATACTCATAATCGTCATTCATGTTAATGGTGACGACGCCATTCTGACCTTGGTTTTTGGTATCAATACTACCAACAAGACCACTGTTAATATTCAATCGGCGTAGTAAGTTTCTCGGAACCGTACTACCAGTCAAACGTACGACAAGTTTATTACCTTGACGCTGCACATCTACTGGAATAGCTTCGTTGGCAAGTACCATACTGACGTTACCGCCACCATCGTTACCTGCTGAAAAATTGACTGCGCTTAGCCCATCATAGCTATACTGCTTGCTTACTTGCGAAGCAGCCAATTGAGGATTCAAAAGCGGATTGACTCTGACCACCATCGTATCAGCTGGCACTTCGTTCTTCACGACAACCTTGCTCGTAGTACGTACAGGTGCCACTGGTACGGTAGAGCTCTCAACAATAGGCGTAACGACAGCGGTCGTTGTCATACTATTATTGTTATTGAGAACATCTTGAATCGGGTCGCTGGTAATGACAGGACGATTAGGATCAGTGATGGTCAGCAATAAATCATTGCCTTCAATCGCTGTCGTATAATTTCCTGACTCTTTCAAACCAACAATGAGGCGCGTGGTACTGTCACTACTTAGCGTAGTAACGTCATTAATCGCACCGATGTTATATTCATTAAAGCGGCTAGCAAGCCCATTCTGTACTTGTTCGAAATCTAGGACTAAGCGACTAGGATCATCAAGCTGATAGGCTGCAGGCAATACTGGCAATCCTGTAAAACCCAAACGCATTTGCGTCACTGCAGGTGCGGTCTGTACTACAGAGACATTATCGATGCGCTGTGCAGCATGAGCACTATTGGTCACAGCCACCATACTGACTGCCAGTGCTGAAATGGCAAAAGCAGAAGACATGCGGTTGCTCATCATCATTACCTTGTTATTGCGTACTGTCATTATTTATTCCTCAAAAAATCTGCCGACTTAGCTTATAGGGGATACCAGCGACTGGGGTTTTTCTACAAACCCTGCGCGGCTATCTGGCACAATTTCAATCAAGTTAACCTGGGTCGGCGTGATTTCAACAATACGGCCGTCATTCAATCCAAGATAATCGCCTACTTTAACACTCGCAACCGAACCATCAGGACGTTGTATCAATGCATATCGCTGACCTTCGGGCGAAATCACCACACCTCGGAAGACCAATTGCGACAGTTCATACTGCTCAAGCGGTTCTTTGATTCTGTTGATATCTGGTCGTACACCATCTATAGGAGTGGTCGGGCCTTGTACATTGACTAAACTCGGTGGTAAAAATGGACTACGCTGCGAGCTAGCGCTATATACAAAATCCTCTACCAGCTCGGCTTTAGGCGGCGGCTCAATAGGCTGCGCAGGCTGGTTGCGGATATCGGTCATTGCCTGCTCTGCCATACCTATGCGGTCACTACACCCTGTCATAGATAAAACAGCGACACTTAAAACCAATAGCATGGGCATTCTTTGGATATTCATTAGTTGCCTCCTGCATTTGTATCAGTAGCGGCGGCGGTATCACCTTCAGGAGCCGCTTCTTTAGAGCGATAAGTCTTAGTTTGCAAGACTAAGTTAAGCTCTGGCAAAACATCCAATGTAGGCTGTGGATTGCTGACTTCAAAATCATGCATCGTAATAATTCGAGGAAGTGCAGCAAGACCACTGATAAAGCTACCAAACTGATGGTACTCACCCAAAGCCGCGATACGTATTGGCTGCTCAATAAAGAATTCATTTTCAATTTCAGGCTCTACTGAAATATCCTGAAAACGGATATTACTACCAACGCCTGTCATGTTTATGCCTTCTACCAATTCTGACACACGCGTATCTTTCGGCAACTGATCCAACAAAGTATTAAATTCAGTTTCCATTTGGACAACTTGCGCCTGATACGCTTTTAAATGACGTGCGCGCGACTCTTTTTCGCGGTAACTATCGAGTAAAGTCTGCTGCTGGCTTTCAGCCGCATTAATCTCGTCAATTTTGCTACTGATGGGTAATGCCCATGACAATGCTGCGATGAAGGTAATGATAAGTCCAATCACTGTCACTTTTACAGGTAGTGGCCAACTGCCATAATTTTCTGAATCTAGCGACTCAAAACTACGGCGAAACTCATTTAGATCAAATTGCTTTTTTGGCTTTAAAGCAGATTTTTTGGTTTTAGAGAGGCTCTTTTTGCGGATAAGCTTCATAATGCACCTCCTAGACCAGTATCGGTAACAGCAGCAGTCGGAGTTTCAGATTGTACTCTAGTCGTTACTACAAACTGTACGTAACTATCTTCAGGATAAACAGGGCGCGCTTGCTCACCAGTATTAACCGTATTGTTGAGGGCTGGAGCAGCCTCATAAGCGCTAATATTCTGTTGAATATTACTTACTGCTGAGTTGCCCATCCATTTACTGTTATCAAGATTACGAATCAGGCTAGACACAATATTTGGATTATCCGCTAAGCCTGTCAAAGTTAGCGTATCGCCTTCACGTTTAAGGTTATTTAGATAAAGTGCTGGTGGAATAGCTTTAGCGAGATCGTCCCATAAACGTACAGGCACAGGACGTCGTCCCTGCAAGTCTTGAATGACTTGCATGCGTGAAATAATGTCTTCACGGCGCTGTTCTAAACTGTCAATTTCGGTCAATGCAGTGTCTAAGCGAGTGTTTTCTTGTTCGATCAATGCGTTGGCATCAAGCTGCTCATCAAGTTCATTATTGAAATAACTCCATGAAGCGAAGGCTGCTAATAGTGTCAGTAATGTCACCGCCACTATCAATGTCATAAACTCTTTGTTACGACGTTCACGCTCTTCTTGTCGCCAAGGTAAAAGGTTAATACGAGCCATTAGTCAAAGCTCCTTAACGCAAGACCGCATGCAGCCATTAAGCTTGGCGCATCGACCGCCAGTTGCTCATTATCAATATTTGGTGCAATAGTCATATTGGTAAAAGGGTTGGCAACACTGACAGTTACACCCAGCTTTTGTTGTGCCATACCAGCGAGACCTGCAATAGAACTGCTGCCCCCTGCAAGCACCACATGATCGATACTGCTATATTGACTTGATGAGAAATAAAACTGTAAAGAGCGAGTGATCTGTTGAATGGTATTTTCTATAAAAGGGGTCAGTACTTCAGGATAATAATCATCAGGTAAGGTACGTTCGCGTTTACTCAATGTCGCTTCTTCTGCTGATAGGCCATAGCGATTTTGTATTGCCTCGGTCAGCTGAGCACCGCCAAACAACTGCTCACGACTATAAATAAACTCGCCATTCTTAGCGATATATAATGTGGTCTGATTATGGCCAATATCTACCAACGCTACTAGTTCTGGTACATTCGGTAGGCTATCTACCATCAATCCAAACGCGCGCTCGATTGCATGAGACTCGATATCCATAATTTTCGTTTGCAAGCCACCAAAGGCCAAAGCATCGACACGTTGGTCGACGTTCTCTGAGCGAGAGGCAGCAAGCAACACCTGAACCATATCTTCACTAACCAAAGACGGTCCTAATACTTCAAAATCTAGATTGACGTCTTCTAATGGATAAGGCACATACTGGTCAGCATCCAAACGTATTTGCGCCTCACGCTCAACATCGCTGAGTGTCATATCCATATCAATGATTTTAGTAATCACCGCAGAGCCAGAAACAGCGGTCGCAGCATTGCTACCCGCGACTTGGCAGCGTCGTGCCAAGACCGTTATAATATTACCAGCAGCTTCTGTATCTACTAGAATCTTATCAACCACGATACCTTCCGGTAGTCTTTCAATACCATAAGATTTTAGGTGGAACATGCCTTGCTGACGCTGTATGTCAACCAACTTTACTGAAGTGGCACAAATATCCACGCCAATCAAATGTCGACTTTTGGAAGTAAATAGCCTCACTAGCTCTATACCTTATATTAAGTGTACAATCTGGTAGTTATTTGTAATATATTCAATACAATACTTTACTTAATTGATAGATTCAAGCATTTAAAAATATATTAAGGCCAACTTACACATTTATTATGACCTGCCTATTTTGTTCAATGTATAATAATATTGTCTGCTACAAATTCTAACTAATAAGTCTTATTATGGCCAAAACAAATGCTACCGCTCGTCTCATTCGCTTTTTGGTGGGACTTTTTATCGCTTGCCTAGCATTGGCAGTTGTTCTAGCACTTGCTGTACCTATTGGTTTTTATGGGATGGCCATGTATCTATCGCCGACCCTACCTAGTACGCAAGAAATTAAAACAGCCAAATTAGAAATGCCATTACAGATTTATAGTAGTGATGATAAATTAATCGGCCAATACGGCAATCGTTTATCATTACCAGTTAGTTTTGATGAGATTCCTGAAGATTTAACTCATGCTTTTTTAGCGGCCGAAGATGCTTCTTTCTTTCAGCATAGCGGAATTAGTATTAAAGGTCTTGGTCGCGCTGTCACCGAAGCAGTCACTGATGACGATGGTCAAACCGGTGGCTCTACCATTACGATGCAGGTCGCTAAAAACTATTTCTTAAGTCCAGAACGTACTTTAAACCGCAAACTAACAGAGTTATTTTTGGCGCGGAAGATCGAAGACGAACTGAGCAAAAACGACATCTTGACACTATATGTCAATAAGATCTATCTGGGTGAAGGCGCCTATGGTATCCGCGCTGCGGCCAAAAAATATTATAGTAAGTCATTAGACAATCTAACTATTGCTGAGATGGCGATGTTAGCAGGTCTACCAAAAGCCCCTTCAAAGTATAATCCTGTTGCCAATCCTAGCCGTGCATTGACTCGTCGTAACTGGATCGTTGGACGCATGCATGAGCTTGGCTATATTACCAAAGCTCAGTATGATGAAGCGGTCAACTCTCCTATAGGTATCAACCTATATAAAGAAAAGCTCGAAGTAAATATGCCTTATTTGGCAGAAATGACGCGCGCTTCTTTGGTCGAACGTTATGGCGATCAAGTCATGCACGGTGGCTGGCGCGTACGTCTCACAGTAGATAGTAAAGCACAAACAGATGCAGAAGCAGCAGTAGTAACAGGATTGATTGCCTACGAGCATCGCCATGGTTGGCGCGGGGCTGAAGCAAATGATGAGCCTCTCGAGAACTTCCAACGCTACAGCAATATGTCTCCTGCCAAAGTGACCAAAGTCAATTCTCGTAGTTTTGATGCAGTCCTACAATCTGGTGAAGAAGTAACCGTTAATTGGTCTGGTATGAAATGGGCACGTAAATATATTTCTGCTGACCGTATTGGTTATTATCCTAGTAATGCCAGTCAAGTTGTTAAGAAAAACGATATCGTTCGTGTGATACCTACTGCGAATGGCAACTGGCAATTAGGTCAAATACCTAAAATCCAAGGCAGCTTGGTTTCGTTGAATCCAGAGACTGGTGCTGTCAATGCATTGGTTGGTGGCTTTGATTTTAACCACAGTAAATTCAACCGCGCCTTACAAGGCTGGCGTCAACCTGGCTCAACCATTAAGCCACTTGTTTATACCGCTGCTTTAGAAAAAGGTTATCGTCCAGATACCATCGTTTCTGACCGAGCTATTCAAGTAGGTGACTGGAAACCGAAAAACTCTGATGAACGTTTCTTAGGTGATATCACTTTACGTCGTGGTTTATATTTGTCGCGTAACCTCGTATCTATTCGCTTGTTACAAGCGATCGGTATCTCAAGTACGCGCAACCTATTAGATGAATTCGGTCTTGATAAAGAAAAGCTACCAACAACCTTGTCATTAGCACTTGGAGCAGGACAAGCCACACCATTACAAATGGCCACGGCTTACTCAACCTTCGCCAATGGTGGTCATCGTGTCCAACCTTACTTTATTGAACAAATTTACAATTATAAAAACGAGCTGTTGTTTCAGGCCAATCCACGTCAAGCGTGTGCACTATGCTTTAACGAAAAACTTGAGAAGGTTAATAGCAGCTTAGTTGAAGAGTATGAGAAGTCAATTGAAGCGCTTGATGATAGCAGTAATGAAATAACTGCCGATAATACATCATCAGAAGGTAATGATGATAGCGAAACAACAGATAAAGAGCTTGATTTAACGGTATATAACGCAGGTCCACAGTCAGACCGCCTAAAAGCGCCTGCCGTACAATATGTAAGGGCCAAACAAGCACCACGTATACTGCAACCTAGAGTCGCTTTTGAGATGGCCGATATACTACGCGATGTAGTCCAACGCGGTACAGCGGTAAGAGCAAAGGCATTAGGTCGCAATGATATCGGTGGCAAAACTGGTACCACCAATCAGGCCAAAGACGCATGGTTTGCAGGATTTCATCCTACCAATGCGACAGTAGTATGGATGGGATTCGATCAACCATCTACTATGGGCCGCCGTGAATATGGTGGTGTGGCAGCGCTGCCAGTATGGATGGACTTTATGAAAGCTCAGCTGAAAGACACGCCAAGCCAATGGGTATCTATCAATAATCGCTCAAAATCCAGAAAGCAACAGCAAAGTATCATAGAGATGACTGATGATGGTATCCTAGTTAACGACGCCTCCAATAAATCAGCAAAACCAGTCAAGACTCAAACCCAGCAGCGTAAGCCTTCGGTTACAGAGCCTACTGAGGAGACGAGCACTCCACCATCAACGAAACCAAGTAGCAATCGCAGTGGTGACAGCGTACCGGAAAATCCATTAACGGTGACACCTGTTGAAAGTATGCCACCGATGCCTGAGTGATAAGTAAGAGCATTCTTAATTAATAAGAAAAAGGCTTATTCAGCAATGACTGAATAAGCCTTTTTTATGCGCTGTAGACTATGGCCTACCCTACTTAATCATACTTTAAAATGGTTCAATAAATAGCGGTCAAAGAATAAATTTGCTAGTTTACTTCCTATTAGAATTCAACCATACCTGCACGCAGTTGTTCAATCAACTCTAAAAGCTGATTACGCCATTCCCGTATCGTTGTTTCATCAGGTAGCCATTGGTTAGATAAAGTGACAACATTGACAATCAAGTCTGGCGACGCTGAATGACTGCTTGGCGCTTCATCGACGATAGTATCTGGCGGTACTGCATAAAGACAACGCTGATAAGCACGTTCTATATTGGCGATAAAACCTTGCTGCTGTAATTGCTGCAAACGCTGAATCTCAGGAGATACTTGGGTACGCTCGCTCAGTGTTTGCTCAATATCGAGCAAAGTTGGCGCCGTCATATTTAGGCTATAGAAATGACCGAGCTCCTGAATAAATGCCAATAAAGCACCATGCAAGTGAAAAATAGCAGTCTCACAGTGTGCTTGGTATAACTGCTTATCATTGGTACTTCCTGCAGATTGGCAAGATAAACGACAGAAATATAACTTTTGATTGGTTCGATCTGCTTGATATTTGGCGACGCGAGTTTTACCTGCCATTTGCTAATTATCCTTTTATGAATAGTGAATTGGAGCATATTTCCAGTGTACTATTTTTTTAGATAATAGCACCATGCCTTTCTCAGTTTTTTATACGCACAAAAAAGCCAGCAACTTAGGCTGGCTTTTTTATCAAATTAAGAATGAATCAAAATACTTAATACGATTAATTATCTTGATTTAACTCTTGAGCAAATGCTTCATCAAAGCTTGCAAAGTCTTTGCTATCAGTGCTTGCAGTCATATCAAACGCTGCATTCAGATCTTTATCTTGTAGCTTCTGATCTGCTTTCTCTTTACGTGCTTTATGATAAGCAAGACCCGTACCTGCAGGAATCAAGCGACCCACAACCACGTTTTCTTTCAGACCACGTAGCTCATCTACTTTACCAGTCACAGCAGCCGCAGTTAGTACACGGGTTGTTTCCTGGAAAGAAGCCGCTGAAATAAAGCTTTCAGTTGCTAGACTTGCTTTGGTGATACCTAGTAATTGACGCTCAAACTGTACTGGGAATTTATCTTCCGCTTCTAGCTTCGCATTCAATGCTTTGATATCTGCATACTCGACCTGATCACCTTTGAAGTGACTTGAATCGCCGCCGTCAGTGATTTCAACTTTACGCAACATCTGACGAATGATGACTTCGATGTGCTTGTCGTTGATTTTTACACCCTGCAAGCGATAAACGTCCTGTACTTCGTTGACGATGTAATCAGCAAGTGCAGTCTGACCTTTCAAACGTAAGATATCATGTGGGTTCTGTGGACCATCAGCGATCACTTCACCACGTGCTACCGTCTCGTTTTCAAAGACGTTGATTTGACGCCATTTCGGGATTAACTCTTCATGTACTTCACCATCTTCATTAGTAATAATGAAGCGGTTCTTACCTTTGGTCTCTTTACCAAAGCTTACCACACCAGTCATTTCTGCCATGATAGCGTGATCTTTTGGACGACGTGCTTCGAACAAATCAGCAACACGTGGTAGACCACCGGTAATATCTTTCGTACCAGAAGACGCTTGTGGTACACGGCCTAGAATCGAACCTGCTGCTACTTTTTCACCATCGCTTACGCGGATGATAGTTTCAGCTGGTAAGAAGTAAACCACTTCTTTGCCTTCGTCAGTGTTCAAGATAATCGCAGGACGTAAGTCTTTTGCTGAGCTTGAACGGTCACGAGTAGCTAGAATCTCAAATGAGCTCATACCAGTCGCATCATCAACTTTTACTGTTGCAGTCATACCATCAGTGATGTCACTGAAGCGTGCTGTACCAGCAAATTCTGTGATGATTGGATGCGTATGCGGATCCCATTTAGCGATAGTTTGACCGCCTTCAACCTGCTCTTCGTCTTTCACAAGTACGCTTGAACCATATGGTACTTTATAGCGCTCACGCTCACGGCCAAGCTCATCGGTCAATGCGATTTCAGCTGAACGCGATACGATGACTAAGTGACCATCGGTATGCTGTACTGTTTTCATATTTTCAAAGTGCGCTTGACCAGCATTACGTACAGAGATGCTGTTGTCTACAGAGGCTGAGCTCGCTGCCCCGCCCACGTGGAACGTACGCATGGTTAACTGAGTACCCGGCTCACCGATAGATTGAGCTGCCATAACACCGACTGATTCGCCGATATTCACTTTATGACCACGTGCAAGGTCACGACCATAACACTGTGAACATACGCCATGTTCGATATCACACGTAATTACTGAACGTACCCAGATATCATCGATTGCGTTGTTATCAAGGACGTTAACCCAGTACTCATCGATCAATGTACCAGCTGGAATCAATACTTTATCAGCATCATCATTGTAAGTAACGTCACGAGCAGTCACACGACCCAGTACTAGCTCACCGAGCTTCTCAATGATTTCACCACCTTGGATATGTGGTTTCATGAGTAGGCCTTCTTCAGTACCACAATCATCGCTAGTGATAACCAAATCTTGTGCCACATCAACCAGACGACGAGTTAGGTAACCCGAGTTAGCCGTTTTCAGTGCCGTATCCGCTAGACCTTTACGTGCACCGTGAGTTGAGATGAAGTACTGTAGTACGGTCAAACCTTCACGGAAGTTAGCTTTAATCGGTGTCTCAATAATTGAGCCATCTGGTTTCGCCATCAAACCACGCATACCTGCCAACTGACGAATCTGTGCCGCACTACCACGAGCACCAGAATCTGACATGATAAAGATAGAGTTGAATGATTTCTGCTCGTCTTCTTCACCTTTTGCGTTGATAACTTTATCTGTTGCCAAGTTGTCCATCATCGCTTTAGCGACTTTGTCATTGGTACGTGACCAAATATCAACTACTTTGTTATAGCGCTCACCAGCAGTTACGAAACCTTGCTCGAACTGATCTTCGATTTCGCGAACTTCGCCTTCTGCCACTTCGATGATTTGCTTTTTAAGTGGTGGAATGACCATGTCGTCGATACCGATAGACACGCCAGATAATGTTGCTTGAGCAAAACCAAGATACATCAATTGGTCAGCAAACATAACACTTTCTTTTACGCCAACTTTACGGTAGCAAGAGTTGATCAAACGAGAGATGTTTTTCTTCGTCATCTCCTGGTTACACTCATCAAACGTCATACCTTTAGGCATGATGTTCCAGATAAGTAGACGACCAGCAACCGTATCTTTGATAATGATTTCTTTAGTCTCGTTACCTTCTTCGTCAATTTGCGTCTCAGTAACACGCACTTTGATCTTGGCGTTTACATGTAGGTCGTTTGAACCAATTGCACGCAATGCTTCATTAACGGTAGCAAAAATCATGCTCTCGCCTTTGGCATTAATAGACGAGCGACTGATGTAATATAAACCTAGTACAACATCCTGAGATGGTACGATGATCGGATCACCGTTCGCAGGTGACAAGATGTTGTTGGTAGACATCATCAAGGCACGTGATTCAAGCTGCGCTTCTAGCGTCAATGGCACGTGAACGGCCATTTGGTCACCATCGAAATCGGCGTTGAATGCAGTACAAACAAGCGGATGCAACTGGATTGCCTTACCTTCGATCAGTACTGGCTCAAATGCCTGTAGACCCAAACGGTGAAGTGTTGGCGCACGGTTAAGAAGTACTGGATGCTCACGGATAACCATGGCCAGCATATCCCACACTTGTGGCTCTTCACGCTCTACCATCTTTTTAGCAGCTTTAATCGTAGTCGCTAAACCATGAGACAATAGTTTGTTATAAGTAAATGGCTTGAATAATTCTAGTGCCATTTTCTTAGGTAGACCACACTGATGTAGACGTAGTGTTGGACCTACAACGATAACCGAACGACCAGAGTAATCGACACGCTTACCAAGTAAGTTCTGACGGAAACGACCTTGCTTACCTTTGATCATATCTGCCAAAGATTTCAATGGACGCTTGTTACTACCCGTGATGGCACGACCGCGACGACCGTTATCAAGCAACGCATCTACTGACTCTTGCAACATACGTTTTTCGTTACGCACGATGATGTCAGGTGCGCTTAGCTCAAGCAGACGCTTAAGACGGTTGTTACGGTTGATCACACGGCGATATAGATCGTTTAGATCTGACGTCGCAAAACGGCCGCCTTCTAGCGGTACTAGAGGACGCAAATCTGGTGGTAGTACTGGCAAGATGTTCATTACCATCCACTCAGGCTTGTTATTAGAATCACGGAATGCTTCTAATAATTTGAGACGCTTAGACATTTTCTTAAGCTTAGTCTCAGAACCTGTTTGTGGAATCGCTTCACGTAGCTCATCAATTTCAAGGTCGATATCGATGTCTTTTAATAGGTCTTGAACGGCTTCAGCACCCATCTTGGCTGTGAATTCGTCACCAAACTCTTCAAGCGCTTTGTAATAGTCTTCATCATCAAGCAACTGGTACTTTTCTAAGCTAGTTAGACCAGGCTCAGTAACGATGTAGCTTTCGAAATATAGAACGCGCTCGATATCACGTAGCGTCATGTCTAGCAATAGACCGATGCGGCTTGGTAATGATTTTAGGAACCAAATATGCGCAACTGGACTGGCTAGGTCGATATGACCCATGCGATCACGACGAACTTTAGCAGTGGTAACTTCAACACCACATTTTTCACAGATAACGCCTTGGAACTTACGGCGCTTATATTTACCACATAAACATTCGAAGTCTTTTACTGGGCCAAAGATTTTGGCACAAAAAAGACCATCACGCTCAGGCTTGAACGTGCGATAGTTGATGGTTTCAGGCTTTTTCACTTCGCCGTGCGACCATGACTTGATGACGTCAGGTGAGGCTAAAGTAATTTGAATGCTATCAAACTCTTGGTTACCGTTGCCGGTAGGGCTTTGCATGATATCGAGTAAATCTTTCAAGTTGCTTCTCCGTTATCTTTATAATCATCTGACAGCGTACCATTGACGCAGATAAGATGAATGAAGGCAATGAATAGGGTTGAGACAAATCACTAAAAGCAGCAGCAATAAAGCAGACTGCCTTTAGTGGACAACTAAGTTAAACAACGGGCTAGTTGCTTTGTTTTAACTCAATATTAATACCCAGTGATTTGATTTCTTTGGTCAGTACGTTAAACGACTCAGGCATGCCTGGATCCATATATTGCTCACCATCAACGATGTTTTTGTACATACGAGTACGGCCTTCAACGTCATCCGACTTCACCGTTAGCATTTCTTGCAACGTGTAAGTCGCGCCGTATGCTTCTAATGCCCACACTTCCATCTCACCGAAGCGCTGACCACCAAACTGAGCTTTACCGCCCAATGGCTGCTGCGTTACTAGAGAATAAGAACCGGTTGAACGCGCATGCATTTTGTCATCAACCAAATGGTTAAGCTTGAGCATGTACATGTAACCAACGGTTACTTTACGGTCAAACTTCTGACCTGTACGACCATCATATAACGTCTGCTGACCATCGCGATCCATACCAGCAAGCTCTAACAGGTCTTTAACTTGGCTTTCTCTTGCGCCGTCAAATACTGCTGTGCCCATCGGTACACCGCCACGTAAGTTGTCTGCTAGCGCCATGATGTCATCATCACTCAAGCTATCAAGATCAACTTGCTCACCGCCTACTTGGTTATAGATTTTGTCCAAGAAGTCACGTAGCTCTTTGATCGCTGCTTGAGATTTGAGCATACCGTCAATCTTCTCGCCCAATCCTTTCGCTGCCATACCCAAATGCGTCTCTAGAACCTGACCGATGTTCATACGAGATGGTACACCAAGTGGGTTCAATACGATGTCAACGGTATTACCATTTTCATCATAAGGCATGTCTTCAACTGGCATGATGCGCGATACAACACCTTTGTTACCATGACGACCAGCCATCTTATCACCAGGCTGAATACGACGCTTAACCGCTAGATATACTTTAACGATTTTTTGTACGCCATGCTGTAAGTCATCACCAGCAGTCAATTTGCGTTTTTTCTCAGCAAACTTCACATCGATGTCTTTTTGCTTATCAACCAAGTAATCAGCGATTTGCGTTAGACGCTCAGAGATTTCTTCTTCTACTGGTTGGATATCAAGCAATGTCTCAAGGCTCATATCTTTCATATCAGCCAAGGCCATAACTGTACCAGCTTTTAGACCAGCACCGCCGCTGACTTTTTGGCCATCTAATAGATTACCAATACGGCCACGTGCTGCTTCTTCAAAGATACGTAGCTCTTCTTTCAAATCTTTGCGATAGCTATCAAGCTGCGATTTCTCAATCGCTCTTGCGCGTGCGTCTTTTTCAACGCCATCACGGGTGAATACCTGTACATCAATAACCGTACCTTTACTTGAAGTCGGTACGCGTAGTGAAGTGTCTTTCACATCAGCCGCTTTTTCACCAAAGATAGCCCGTAGTAGTTTCTCTTCTGGCGTTAGTTGCGTCTCACCTTTTGGTGTCACTTTACCAACTAAGATATCGCCAGCGTCAACTTCAGCACCGATATAGACGATACCTGCTTCATCAAGACTTGATAATGCTGCTTCACCAACGTTTGGAATATCAGCAGTGATCTCTTCTGTACCTAGCTTGGTATCACGAGCCACACAAGTCAATTCTTGGATATGAATAGTAGTGAAACGATCTTCTTTAACTACTTTTTCAGATAACAAGATTGAATCTTCGAAGTTGTAACCATTCCACGGCATAAATGCGATGCGGATGTTCTGACCTAATGCTAGCTCACCAAGATCCGTTGAAGGACCATCAGCCAAGATATCACCCAAAGCAATCTCGTCACCTTGGTTAACGATGATACGTTGGTTGATACAAGTGTTCTGGTTAGAGCGCGTGTATTTGATCAAGTTATAGATATCGATACCCGCTTCACCAGCAGTCATCTCGTCTTCGTTTACACGAACAACGATACGTGATGCATCAACATCTTCAATCACGCCGCCACGCTTAGCGATAACACAAACACCAGAGTCACGAGCAACGTGACGCTCCATACCCGTACCTACTAACGGCTTATCAGCACGTAGCGTAGGGACAGCCTGACGCTGCATGTTCGAGCCCATCAAGGCACGGTTAGCATCATCATGCTCTAGGAACGGAATCAAACCTGCTGCAACCGATACTACCTGACTTGGTGATACATCCATATGCGTCACTTTTTCTGGCGGCATACGAACAAATTCACCATAGCTACGCACACTGACCATCTCATCAGATAACGCGCCATCTTCAGTCATTGGAGAATCAGCCTGTGCAATGACAGTGCCTACTTCTTCGATTGCTGATAGATACTCAATAACGTCAGTCACTTTACCATCAACCACACGGCGATAAGGCGTTTCTAGGAAGCCAAAGCTGTTGGTTTTAGCAAAAGTCGCTAGTGAGTTGATTAGACCAATGTTTGGACCTTCAGGAGTCTCAATCGGACACACACGGCCATAATGGGTATCATGTACGTCACGTACTTCAAAGCCTGCACGTTCACGAGTTAGACCACCAGGTCCTAACGCTGATACACGGCGCTTATGGGTAACTTCAGACAACGGGTTGTTCTGATCCATAAACTGTGACAACTGGCTTGAACCAAAGAATTCTTTAACCGCAGCCGCTACTGGCTTAGAGTTAATCAAATCTTGTGGTGACAAGTTGTCTGATTCTGCTGAGCTTAAACGCTCTTTTACCGCACGCTCAACACGTACTAGACCAACACGGAATTGGTTTTCTGCCATCTCGCCTACTGAACGAATGCGACGGTTACCAAGATGGTCAATATCATCAACATCGCCGCGACCGTTACGAATCTCGATAAGTTCTTTTAGAACGTTAACGATATCATCATTGGTCAATACACTGCGTTCGCGCTGGATATCAGGGTCATCAGTATTATCAAATTCTAAACCAAGACGACGGTTGAACTTCATACGACCGACGTTTGATAAGTCATAACGATCTGCATTAAAGAACATGCTCTCAAACAGTTTCTCAGCAGTTTCGACCGTTGGTGGCTCACCTGGACGCATGACTTTATAGATTTCGATCAACGCTTCTTCACGGCTTGAGGTGCTATCAGCACGTAGCGTATCGGCAATATAACTACCTTGGTCGATATCGTTAGTAAACAGAATGCTGAACTCTTTGATGGCACCACTGGCTTCAAATGAGTTCAATTTCACCAATAACTCGTGGTCGATTGGCGTGTTTGCTTTAGCGATGATTTCATCATTAACAACGATGTCTTCAGCTAAAATACGCTCATATAGGTATTCATCAGGCACAGCAATTTTCGTCATACCTGCTTCTTCAAGCTGACGGATACGGCGTGCGTTAATACGTTTGCCCTGCTCTACAATAACGTCACCTTCAGGTGATACGATATCAAACTGCGCCATTTCGCCACGTAGACGATCAGCAACTAGATCAATTTCAAACGTCTCTTCAGCTTTATAAACAGCGACTTTATCAAAGAATAAATCTAGGATTTCAGAAGTCGTTAGACCAAGTGCACGTAGAATGATTGATGCAAGTAGTTTACGGCGACGGTCAATACGAGCAAATACTAAATCTTTTGCATCAAATTCAAAGTCTAACCATGAACCACGATAAGGGATGATACGTGCGTTATAAAGCACTTTACCACTTGAATGCGACTTACCTTTATCATGGTCAAAGAACACACCAGGTGAACGATGTAGCTGAGATACGATAACACGCTCAGTACCATTGATAATAAAAGTACCGTTAGCAGTCATCAAAGGCATCTCGCCCATATAGACGCTTTGCTCACGGATATCTTTGATAGCAGCTTTGCTATCTTTGTCTTTGCTGTCTTTGTCTTTGATGATCAAACGGATTTTGACACGCATAGGCGCAGCAAACGTTGAACCACGTAAGATACACTCACGCTCATCAAATTCAGGCGTGCCTAAATAGTACTCAACAAATTGTAGCTCTGCGTTACCAGAGTGACTCTCAATTGGGAAAATAGAGGAATACGCAGCTTGCAAACCAGTATTCTCACGAGCTTTCGGCTTTTTGTGCTCTTGCAAAAATTGCTCATAAGAATCTACTTGAATAGACAGTAAATAGGGAACGTCCATTACAGTGGGCAATTCAGCAAAACTTTTGCGAATACGCTTTTTTTCAGTATAAGAATATGCCATCGAGAGTCCTTACAGTAAACGTGGAAACAAATTAAAAGCGTGGCCAGTATGCATAAATACGATGCAAACGTGGCGACGTAAACGATAATATAAAACGGGTGTTAATACTTAGCTAGTGACTGTTTATCCATTAGTACAGGTGATACAGTGGTATGTGCTTCAGCAGTGCGTCACTATGACACTGTATTCAATCTTATAACTGCCTTTAATCTCACAAGTTGCTCTAATCTTATAATCGGTATCTAAGCCACTCTATATGATGCCTTAGAACGACAATTTCAATATCAGCCAATCTATATTCAATTGCCTAAAAGGCCAAATTTACCAATATTCTTGAGAAGAAATAACTTCTATTCGAGTCATGCTAAACCACTTGCTATCAAAATCAATATCGTCGCTAATATCTACCGTCTATGAGCCTACCTACTGACAGTAAAACCATGCTAAATGGACAACCTAAGATCAACAGCTTTTCAGGATTAATAATTGGGGTAGCTATAACTTTTAGAATCAGTATAAACTATAGTGTTAATGGGAAAGCATGCAGACACAAAAAAATGCCAAACATCTATGGACGTTTAGCTGATATTAACTGATTTCAAAAACTGGTATGTGTGCTTGCACTGTGTTTATTTGCATAGCTATCGTCTGTCCTTTTGATGGGTATCCACCGTGATGTTGCATACGTATGTTGGCAGACACAAAAGGTCAAGCTACGAATTATAGTAAAAAAAAGCTGGCAATGCAAGGCATTACCAGCTTTTTTTCGTACAGTGTTAAACTTATTTTAGTTCAACAGTTGCACCAGCTTCTTCAAGTTTCTTTTTCAACTCTTCAGCTTCAGCTTTAGATGCGCCTTCTTTGATTGGAGCTGGAGCGCTTTCAACCAAATCTTTCGCTTCTTTTAGGCCAAGACCAGTAGCTTCACGTACGGCTTTAATTACGCCAACTTTCTTCTCGCCAAAGCTGGCAAGAACTACGTCAAACTCGTCTTTTTCTTCAGCAGCAGCAGCAGCAGGACCAGCAGCAGCAGGTGCAGCAGCAACAGCAGCTGTTACGCCGAATTTTTCTTCCATGTCGCTGATTAACTCAACGATATCCATTACTGACATTTCAGCGATTGCATTTAACACGTCATCTTTAGATAGTGCCATGAGAACTCTCCGTTATCTGATAAAAATTAATTGATTCTAATATCGCCTTGATTGCTTGCCTAATGTGACAATAAAATGCAACCAAAATTAGCGATGTTAAAGTTACGTTAAAACAAGCAATTAAGCAGCTTCTTTTGCGTCTTTGATTGCCGCTACAGTGCGAACGAACTTGCCAGGAACAGCGTTCATAGTCTGGACAAGCTTGGTCACTGGTGCATTCATAGTAGCCATCAAGATAGAGATTGCTTCGTCGCGAGTTGGTAGCTTCGATACGCGCTCTAGCTCTTCTGGACCATAAACTTCACCACCGACTGATACTAATTTGGTCTCTAAAGCTTTGTTATCTTTGCTGAAGTCGAAAACGACTCGAGCAGCAGATCCCAAATCTTCCATAGAGAAAGCCAAAAGTAGTGGACCAGTCATACGGTCTGACATGCTCTCAAACTTAGTGCCTTCAAAAGCGCGTTTTGCTAGTGTATTTTTTACCACTTTCAAAACAACACCTTTATCACGAGCTTGTTCACGCAGCTTAGTAAGCTGTGCAACACCAATACCGTGATATTCGGCAGCTACTGCTGAGTAAGCATTAGCAGCAACTTCAGACACTTCAGCCACAACTTGTTGTTTTTGTTCTAGCGTTAATGCCATAAGTTGACTCCTTTAATCTTATCAATCGACTTATAATAAAAGTGCCAAAAACAAGGTTTTTATGCGCTCAAACTGTAAGCTAAGACTGACTTGATACGACACATTACCAGCGGATTCAATTAATAAAAAAAGCATCTACTGGTAACGACTGATTACGGCACCGTTATCAGAATGACGTTGAGTAATAGTTTGAAGATTATAAATAATCTTATCGCCCTATTCGCTCGTGTCTTAAACTGTGTGGGCCACCGTCTGCGTAGGACAACTAAGATTTTCATCTGTCGTCGATTAACAAAAGTGACTTATTATCATAAGCAACTATCCGAAGATCGCTAACTATGACTCTAAACTACTCTCTACCTACGGTCTTAGACAGCGTAGCAAATACTACGCTGACCTAATTCTTTAAAAACTGTTTGTGTTTATCACTCAAAATATTTGAAGATAAAAACTTTAATTATTTAGCAGTACGATAAGGAACAGCGTCGATCGTTAGACCTGGACCCATCGTGCTAGACAAGGTAATTTTCTTAATGAAAGTACCTTTAGAAGTAGCAGGCTTAGCACGCTTTAGATCAGAAAGAATCGCTTGCGCGTTTTGCTCGATTTGATCAGCAGTGAAACCAACTTGGCCGATAGTTGCATGGATGATACCAGCTTTATCAACACGGTACTGAGCCTGACCAGCTTTCGCATTAGTCACAGCTTCAGCAACGTTTGGCGTTACTGTACCAACTTTAGGGTTAGGCATTAGACCACGTGGGCCTAGGATAGTACCTAATTGACCAACAACACGCATTGCATCTGGAGCTGCGATAACAACATCAAAGTCCATGTTACCAGCTTTGATTTGCTCTGCTAGGTCTTCAAAACCAACGATGTCTGCACCAGCTTCTTTAGCGGCTTCAGCAGCAGCGCCTTGAGCAAATACAGCAACGCGTTTGGTTTTACCAGTACCAGCAGGTAGGTTAGTTGCACCACGAACTACTTGATCAGATTTACGTGGGTCAACGCCCAAGTTTACCGCGATATCGATAGACTCTTTGAATTTTAGCGCTGGCAAATCGTTTAGGATTTGAACCGCTTCTTCAATAGTGTACTGTTTTTCGTTATCAATACGGCTTTGAATTTCTTTTTGACGTTTGGTTAGCTTAGACATTATACACCCTCCACGGTAATACCCATTGAACGTGCAGTACCAGCGATGGTACGAACAGCAGCGTCAAGATCAGCTGCAGTTAAATCTGCATTCTTAGTCTTAACGATATCTTCTAGTTGTGCACGGTCAACTTTACCAACTTTAGCAGTGTTCGGTGTACCTGAACCTTTAGCAATACCAGCAGCCTTACGTAGTAAGTATGCAGCTGGTGGTGACTTCATGATGAAGGTAAAAGATTTGTCGCTGTATACTGTGATCTCAGTTGGGATCGGTAGACCTGGCTCTTGGCCTGAGGTCGCAGCGTTAAATTCTTTACAGAACGCCATGATGTTCACGCCTTTTTGACCCAAAGCTGGACCAATAGGTGGTGAAGGATTTGCTTTGCCTGCAGGCACTTGCAGTTTGATGTAACCATCAATCTTCTTAGCCATGATACTCTCCTAAATGGGTGATAGCGCCAAATCAACGTGGTATACACCTAGTTGACTAACAGCTCCCCGGTTGATGAATTTTTTGCTAATTTAGTCTAGTTTTTCAACTTTACTAAATTCAAGCTCAACCTGCGTAGGTCGATTAAATACGTTTACCGTTAGATGTAGCTTAGACTTCTCGTAATCCACTTTTTCTACCAACCCTTTAAAGTCAGTAAATGGACCATCGATAACCAACAACTCTTCGCCTGGCTCAAATAGAGTCTTAGGACGTGGGTCAGTCTCAGTCTGGTTCAAACGGTTTAAAATGCGATCAGCTTCTACTTGCGTAATCGGTGCAGGCATCTCAGGCGTACCACCGATGAAGCCCATAATACGAGGACAGTCTTTTACGATGTGCCAAGTATTGTCGTTCATTTCCATTTGGATCAATACATATCCAGGAAAGAACTTACGCTCGCTCTTACGTTTTTTGCCGTCTTTCATTTCGACGACTTCTTCAGTAGGAACCAATACATCACCGAATGACTCAGCAAAGTCACTACGATTAATACGATCAGTTAATGAACGTTGTACTTGTTTTTCATATCCTGAAAACGCTTGGACAATATACCAACGCATATCACGCTCCTGATCATTATAAATAAGTTGTTATGAGTAAATGTCTCGCTAATAGTCACTAATACGCGCTATTAACCGATGAAAATACCAACGAACCAATTAAAAAAGTTATCCAATAACCAAATAAAGAAACCAGCAATCGCAATCACGACAATCACTTGCCATGTATATTGAAAGGTTTCGTCTTTACCTGGCCATGTCACTCGGCGAAGCTCAACGGCAGCATCTTTTAATAATATTTTAAAAGCACGGCCTTGATGCGTTAACGCCAAACAAACTAATGCAAATACAACAAGTGCGACAATAATACCAATACGTACCCAGACGTCGTTGGCAGGTTGCCAATAGCCCGGTAAGTATTGATTTACTAGAGTCGCACCGATTAATACAGCTGCGGCAAGTAGCCACAAAATCAAATCTTTTATTGAGCCAGTCTTAGCCACTTCAACAGCAGTAGTACCGCTAGCTGAAACATGCTTGTTTTTAGACAGCATTCCACCAGCAACCGCCTTGGCATCAGATAACTTAGTCTCGAGGTTATCTTGATCATTGCTCATAAAGAACTCGCTTCGGAGATGGTGGGGTACAACAAAGATGTGATAAGAAGATGGCAGGCGATGTAGGACTCGAACCTACAACCCTCGGTTTTGGAGACCGATGCTCTACCAATTGAGCCAATCGCCTATGGGTGTAAAGGACAGCATTATACAATATTTAGCATAGAATGCAAGCCCTTGACGGTAAAATTATTAATTTTACCTGATTTTGCACTGCTGCAATCTAAAACAGCTGCTAGCGTTAAGTGCAGCGATAATATAACAAGCTATGCCGTAGATTACAATATGCTGTCTAACAAATAATTGTCTCTTTCATGGATATTGCAAATCTATTGATACGCGCTAGGCCTAATTCTATTTTTGAACGTGCTTCACTATCCTCAACAAAAAAAGGCCACCCTAGATAGGGTGGCCTTTTTTATGACTAATTCATAAGCTCATTACTGAGACTTAAGTCTTAGTTCAATACGTTAGCAACAACACCAGCGCCTACAGTACGGCCGCCTTCACGAATTGCGAAGCGA
>NZ_PJBU01000094.1:0-66573 GCF_002863645.1 Psychrobacter sp. MES7-P7E
TCAAATAATGATGTAGAGCTATAAAGTATAGAAATATTATTAATCAAACACATTGAGCGAAACCTTCGCATTCTCTAAAATATTGCCCAAGACGCTACTCAATATGTCTTTTGATATGCATTAGCTGCTAAGCGTTTTCGCGAGTGATGGCGTGGTGACCAATATCACGGCGGTACTGCGCACCATCGAAGCTAATAGCAGCGGTTACTGCTAATGCGGCTTGCTGAGCATCAGAAATGCTATCTGCTAACGCAGTTACACATAAGACGCGCCCGCCGTTTGTGACGATTTCTTTATCATTATCGTTAGAAAATGCCGTGCCAGCATGAAAAACTTTCACAGCTTCGTCGTTGTTAGGATCTAGTTCTGGCAAGCCAGCAATCACATCACCTTTAGATGAAGTTTCAGGGTAGCCTTTTGATGCGACAACGATACCTAAGGCAGGGCGGTTGTCCCATTTGGCTTCGCTAGGCAATTGACCGTCTAATCCTTGGGCGACCAAGTCTACCATTGATGACTGCAAGCGCATCAAGATAGGCTGCGTCTCTGGATCACCAAAGCGGCAATTAAACTCGATGACATAAGGGTCGCCTGCCTTATCAATCATAAGACCTGCGTATAAGAAGCCAGTATAAGGATGGCCTGCGTTTTTCATGGCATCAACTACTGGTTGAATCACTTGCTGCATGACTTTGTTATGAACATCGCTGGTAACAACTGGAGCAGGGGAGTAGGCACCCATACCGCCAGTGTTTGGACCAGTATCACCTTCAAAAGCACGTTTGTGATCTTGGCTGGTTGCCATTGGCAAGATGTTATCACCATCAACCATGCAGATAAAGCTGGCTTCTTCACCCTGTAAGAACTGCTCGATAACCACGCGGCTGCCAGCATCACCGAACTTGTTGTCCGCTAGCATATCGTCGATAGCTTCATATGCTTGTTCGATCGTTTCAGCAACGATAACGCCTTTACCTGCAGCAAGACCATCTGCTTTAATAACGATAGGCGCGCCTTGCTCATCGACATAGGCTTTTGCAGCGACTGCGTCTGTAAAACCTTGATAAGCAGCGGTTGGAATGTTGTTTTGCTCCATGAACTCTTTAGCAAAAGTTTTTGAGCCTTCTAACTGTGCACAGTATGCTGTTGGGCCCCATGCTTTGATACCTGCTTCACGACAAGCATCAACAATACCCGTGACCAAAGGCGCTTCTGGGCCAACAATTACCATGTCGATATCATTATTTTGACAAAACGCGATAACAGCACTATGCTCGCCTGCGTCAGCGTCGGTAGACTCTAGCGTAACGTTTTGGCATTTAGGCTCAAGGGCGGTGCCAGCATTGCCAGGAGCGATGTAGACATTTTTTACATTGTCATCTTTTGCACATTGCCATGCCAATGCGTGTTCGCGACCACCTGAGCCAACCACCAAAATATTCATCATACCTTTTGCCCTTAGCATTAAAGTTAATAGTGAGCGAGTCGTACGCTCTTAAATATGTTGGCATATTCTAACAAAAAAACGCCTTCAATTACCATGAGTATCCGCCTGCCAGCACCGAATCATCCATATCGATGTCTAAAAATGCATTGTCTCATTAGTAAAGGTTATCGACACATCGCTGATTCATGAAATGATGTTGTACACTTTAGCTCGCGCCTTATGTGCGTTACACTTCACTATATTGGTAGTATTAAATTCTGATGGCTACATATTAATAAAAAATAAGAGCAAAAAAGGAGAAAATTTCTAACTGTTATAAAAATAAAATAAGTCGCGTGAATGGAAATACTGCACCGTTGCACCAATGATGAATATGCAGTAACAGTAGTCAATCTAAACCGATAAACTTAAATAAATAAATGTTAAACCAAATCTATAAAAAAAGGACGCAGGAAATGCCAAACTCCCTCAGTATCGCAAAAGAGCGCATTAGCCAGATAAGCGATATTGCTACCAGTTATGTACAAAAAGACAAATCGCTATTTGATCATTTTATTCATAGCTATTATCAGCCGCTGCATCAAGAAACTGCAGAGGCGATTAGTAATGCTGACTTGGCGGGCATGGCGCTACATCACTTTACACTACTCAAAGCTTACGACGGCAGCAAGCCGCAGCTGACAGTACTAAACCCAGCAGCAGAAGAGCAGCACTTTCACAGCTCGCACACTGTCATTCAAATCGCAGCTTATGATAGACCATTCTTAGTTGATACGATTTTGATGAGCCTAGAAGCAGAAGGTATCGATGTTCATCGTACTTATAACATCATCATCAGTGTTGAGCGTGATGAAAATGGTGATATCACCCATATCGAAGGCGCACATGAAAGTGCCACTTCACATATGTCATTGATTCATTGTGAAATTGCTTACCAAGACAACGAAGACTTGGAAGCACTTCAACAGATGCTTATGTCAAAAATTGACACGCTTGATACAGTCGTTGGTGACTGGAAACAGATGCGTGCCCAGTTGAATGACATCAAAACGGAGCTTTCAACTAAGCCGCTACCAGAAGTATTCTACTCACAACAAGAAATCCAAGCATTTTTAGATTGGATCTTAGACGATCACTTCATATTCTTAGGGTATCGTGAATACCGCTTGGAAGGTGGTCAGTCTATCGAAGTGACTTCTGAGCCGACCGATTTAGATTTATTCGCAATCGGTAACAGTGGTCTTGGTCTATTACGTGGTTCTGAAAAAGACAAGCTATCAGAAAGCTTTAGCCAATTACCTAGAGGCCTAAAGCAATTATTGACTGAGCCGCGCGTGTTGATGCTGTCTAAATCAAGCCGTGTATCACCTGTACACCGTTCAGTATATATGGACTTTTTGGGCATTCATAAGTTCGATGACAATGGCAACCTAATTGGTGAATACCGCTTTATCGGTTTGCTTACGTCACAAGCCTATCAGCTGACTGTACAGCAAATACCGCTATTGCGAGAAAAAGCCAATAAGATTATGGCGATGGCAGACTTGCCACGTGACGGTCATGCCCATCACAAGATGATGCATGTGATTAATACTTTGCCACGTGATGATTTGTTCCAAGCCAGCGTCGAAGAGCTATACCCAATTGTTTCGGGCATTACTCAACTACAAGACAAGAAAAGCTTACGTCTATTTAGCCGTATTGACCATTATCAGCGTTTTGTTTCGTGCTTGGTCTATATCCCGCGTGATAAGTTCAACACCGAGCTACGTATCAAAGTACAAAACGTCTTAAAAGACGCCTATAACGGTATGTCTTCAGGGTTTACTACTGAATTCAATGAATCGGCTCATGCCCGCGTACACGTTCACGTACGTACCGTGCCTGGTCAAGTAAATGACGTCAATATCGCCACACTTGAAGCCAAATTGTCTGCACTCATGCAATCATGGGATGACAATTATCAAAAAATGCTACTCGATAATGTGGGCGAACAACAAGCCAACGCTTTGACTCGTCGCTTTTTAGACTATATTCCTGCTGCGTACCAAGAGCGTTTTGATGCGCGTACCGCAGTCGAAGATACGAAGCGTCTGGCGGGACTGACCGCAGAGAATCCGATGCTTTGGCATTTGTACCGCTCAACTGGCGATGCAAACAATCAATTGCATCTAAAGCTGTATGGCCGTGAACAACCTGTTATTTTGTCCAAAGTATTGCCGATACTTGAAAATTTTGGTGTATCGGTTATCTCAGCACAAACTTATGAGTTTGATTTGCCAGAGCAGCCTATTTGGATGCAAGAGTACGAGCTGACGCTAGAGCATGTCGATACGGTCAATATGCAAGTCGTACGTGGTCAGTTTGAAGACAGCCTCAAGCAGATCTGGGCTGGACGTGTTGAAAGCGATTCATTCAATGAGTTGGTACTAACGACCAAGCTCGACACTTATGATGTGGTCGTATTACGTGCGCTGTCTCGCTATATGCTACAAGCTCGTGCGCCATTCTCCAGTGCTTATATTCAGCAAACTGTCGTTAAAAACAGTGATATCAGTGTGGCCTTGGGCAGTCTATTTGATGCGCGCATGAATCCTGAATATAGTGATGAGACGCGCCAAGAAAAAACGACCAAATTCCAAGAGCAGATCACAGCCGCACTCGCAGATGTGGATAGCCTAGATGAAGATCGTATCCTACGCTGGTACTTGGATCTGATTAATGCCATGGTTCGTACCAACTTCTATCAAACGGATGATGAAGGTGAGCGCAAAGATCGTTTGTCGTTTAAGTTCTTGGCAGCAGACATTCCAAATCTGCCCAAGCCAAAGCCCATGTTTGAAATATTTGTGTATTCACCGCGCGTCGAAGCTGTACATTTACGTGGCGGCAAAGTCGCTCGTGGTGGTCTGCGCTGGTCAGATCGTATGGAAGATTTCCGTACTGAAGTGCTTGGCCTTGTCAAAGCGCAGATGGTCAAAAACGCAGTGATCGTCCCTGTAGGTTCTAAAGGCGGATTTATTGTAAAAACTAAGAGCATGGCTGATGGTCGTGAGGCGTTCCAAGCAGAAGGTATCGCTTGCTATCAAACATTCTTACGCGGCATGCTTGATGTCACAGACAATATTGTAGATGGTAACATTGTCCCGCCAGCCAACACGGTACGCCATGATGAGGACGACCCGTACTTGGTTGTCGCAGCAGACAAAGGTACAGCTACTTTCTCTGATATCGCCAACGCGCTAGCAGCAGAATACAACTTCTGGCTGGATGATGCCTTTGCATCAGGTGGCTCAGTAGGTTATGACCATAAAGCAATGGGTATCACAGCGCGCGGTGGTTGGGAGTCGGTCAAACGTCACTTCCGTATGCGCGGTATGGACATCCAAAACCGTGATGACTTTACGGTTGTCGGTATTGGTGACATGAGTGGTGATGTATTCGGTAATGGCATGTTGCTATCAACGCATACTAAACTAGTTGCTGCCTTCAACCATTTACATATCTTTATTGATCCTAATCCAGATACGGCCGCCTCATACGCTGAGCGTGCACGCTTGTTTGAATTGCCACGCTCATCATGGGCAGATTATGAAGCATCATTAATCAGTCAAGGTGGTGGTATATTCTCACGCCAAGACAAAACTATCGCTATCAGTCCTGAGATGAAGTCGCTCTTCGATATCAGTGAAGACAGCCTTGCACCAAACGATTTGATCAGTGCGTTACTACGAGCACCTGTCGATCTGATCTGGAATGGTGGTATCGGTACTTATGTCAAAAGTGCAAACGAAACGCATGCTGACGTGGGCGACCGTGCGAATGATTCGCTACGTATCGATGGTAATGAGCTACGTGCAGCCGTCGTTGGTGAAGGTGGTAACTTAGGTCTAACTCAGCAAGGTCGTATCGAGTACGCTCAAACGGGCGGACGTATCTATACAGATGCAATCGACAACTCAGGCGGTGTTAACTGTTCGGATCATGAAGTCAATATCAAAATCCTACTTGGCAAAGTGGTCGAGCAAGGCGATATGACGCTGAAGCAACGTAATGAGCTGCTTGAGAGTATGACTGACACCGTAGCAGAATTGGTACTACGTCAAAACTACTTGCAACCACAAGCGATCGAGCTGAGCCATATCCGCGCAGCAGCTAATCTGAGTGATCATCAGCGCTTTATTCAGATGCTAGAGAGTGAAGGGCGTCTGGATCGTGCGATTGAGTATCTACCATCAGATGAAGAGATTGCGAAGCGTCAAAAAGTGGATACTGGTCTGACCAATCCTGAGCTGGCAGTGGTCTTGGCCTATGGCAAAATGTGGGTCTATGACAATCTATTATTGTCTGACTTACCAGATGATCCGTACTTTATCAATGAGCTACGTAAGTACTTCCCAGATGAGCTTGCGTCACGCTTCTTTGATGAGATGACTGAGCACCGTTTGCATCGCGAGATCATCAGTACTTACTTGACCAACAGTGTGGTCAATCGCTTAGGTATTGAAGCGCTATTCCGTCTCTTTGAGGAAACCGATCAATCACTAGCCACTATCGTACGTGGTTATGCGATTAGCCGTGATGTATTCAACGTATCGCGCGCTTGGAAAGCACTGGAAGCTCTAGACAATCAAGTTGAGGCGACGTTACTGCTGAACCTTGAGCTACGTCTACGTGACTCACTTGAGCGCGGTGTGGTTTGGTTTATCAATGCCTTCGGTCAAAATCTGCAAGTCGCTGATATGATTAGCCGCTTTAGTGAAAGTGTGGAAAAACTGACGAAGCCAAGTGGCTTTATCGAGCAGCAGTTTGCACAATATTTGCAAGAAGATACCAAGCGCTTGATGCAAAAAGAGCTGTCTGATAATGACGCTACGCTATTTGCGATGCTACCGTACCATGTCGATGCGCTTGATGCTGCGTTGCTTGCTGAGCAATACGAGCGTCCTGTTGATGAGATTGCAACATTATACTTTGAAGCTTATCAAGTATTGCAGTTAGACTGGATGATGGAAAATATTGCCAGCCTACCACAGCAAGATTATTGGGATCGCCGTGCACGTCATGCGTTAGTGAACGAGCTGTCACGCAGCTTGCGCTTATTGATGGATGCGGTACTCTCAAAACCAGATGCTAAGCAAGCATTTAGTGAATGGAGAGCAAGACACGTCGATCAGCTTGCAGCAGTCACCACAGAGATGAATAAGTTGGATGAGCTACATAGCAACGATGAAGAAGGTCAAATCGGTCTTTCAACGTTGTCAGTATTGATGAGTGAGCTTAGTGGTTTAGTTACTAAGTAATGAAGTAATATCACTCCCAAACTGTCGCACAAAAAAACCACCGTTCTTAATGTTCGGTGGTTTTTTATTGTCTAAAAGAAATGGTTTAATTAAAAGTATTAAGTAGTAAAGTGATTAACCTAACTTATGATGCTTTTTCACTGACAATCTTATGACATCCTTGACCACTGATTCGACTAAATCCGCCCGAGAGCTTTTCGACCTTGATTTGGGTTAAAATGCGATCTTTTAGGGCCTGAACATGGGATATCACCCCGATTAATTTACCTTCTTGCTGTAAATTGGTCAGCGTATCAAGCGCAATATCTAAGGATTCCTCATCCAATGTACCAAATCCTTCATCCAAAAATAGCGAATCTACCCGAATATTTTGACTGGCCATCTGTGAGAGTCCTAATGCTAACGCTAGGCTAATAATAAAACCTTCGCCGCCTGAGAGGTTTTTAGTACTGCGAATTTCACCACCTTGATAGTTATCAATCACATTTAGCTCAAGTGGACTATTATCATCACGAGCCAGCAAATAGCGATCGCTCATTTTTTGCAGCTGCGTATTGGCGTGAGTGACCATGAGATCAAAGGTAAGTCCTTGAGCAAAAGTACGGAACTTTTTACCATCAGATGAGCCAATCAATTTGTGCAGTTGTTGCCAAACTTGCAGTTTATCTTTTTGGGCGGTGATGGCATTAATCTGCGCCTGTTGGGTGTTTTTCTTATCTTCATTGTCCTTTAGACGCTGACTGATTGCACCGATTGATTCAATCCGTTTGTTAAATTCATCTTGCGCTTGTGATTGCTGTTGGGTAAGCGTTTCTCTATCGTCTACTGTCAGCGGATTGGCCTGTTTATCTGCAAGTGTTTTTTGTGTTTCTTCTAATAAAGAGTGCGCTTGCTTTAGCGCGTAATCGATATGCTGTTGCTGCTGTCTAAGTGCGTTACGCTCATCAATTGGCAGGCGTGCATTAGTAAAATCTATTTCATTAGCGAAATCAGAGGCGGCAAGCGCTGAATTAAAGGTATCTTCTTGGCTACTGAGTGTATTAGTCACCGTGGTTAATTGTTCAATCAAATGTCGCTGTGTATTAAACAACTGACTAAGTATCTGCCCAGCATTGTCTAGCTGTCTTTGCGTAGAGGTCTGCGTGGTTTTAGCTTGATCTAACGCATCACGTAAACGATTTTCTTCTGCTTCAGGATCTTTATCAGCTAAGACGTCATCTCTGTTTGTTTTTAATTGCGTAAGCGTATCCGCTTTTTCAGCCGCGAGTTGAGAAACTTCAACAAGCTCATTTTTTTCTTTGTCGAGCTGAGACTGCTTAGTCTCGATTTGTGTTTCTAATCGACCGAGTGATGTTTTTAGGTTTTGTTGATCCTCTCTATAGTCGTTAAACTGTTTCTTGATTTGTAAAAAGGCACTGTGACATTGGCGCAGGGTGTTGATATGCGACTGATATTCCGTTTCACTTAGTATGGCTTGGCCTTCAACACTGGTTATCAACGGTTGTAATGATTGCAGTGAAGAACGTATCGCCATTTTTGCATCTGACTGATGTTTGTCAGCGGAATATTTATTTAACGGAGCTAATATATCGGTTTTGAGCACAGTCAATTCAGAAAAATTATCAGCAGATTTCTTGTCTAAGTTTTCTATAGCCCATGTTGTTTTTTCACTATTGCTCTCAATCTCGTTAATAGTGCTGGTTAGCTCACGCTGCTCCTTGTCTAACGCTTCGATGTCATTACGCATCGTAGAGAGCGACTCGCTAAGCGTTTCATATTGAGTTAACGTATTTTTAAGAGATTCTCTACGCTTACCTAGCTCGATTTTGCTACTGTCTAATAATGACAGCGCATCTACATGCGTCTCAATCTGCATCAATGGTTTTAATGTTTCAGCAATAAATTGAGAATAGCCTTTATTTAGTACTGAACTGACCAACTGGTCGATATCTATCTTTAACTTTTGTATTTGGTGATTTAGCAGGGTTTGTTGCTCTTCCGCTTGCGCAAACTGCTGTCGTACAGTTGCTTGATTAATACGATGTTTAGATAGAGTATCTTCTAAATTGGATATAGTCGTATCCAGCTCTGCTATTTGCCGCTGAGTTTGCGTTGCTTCCGTTTCTTGTATCAAATGTGGGTGGTCTGCACTATAAGGATGCTCTAGCGATCCACAAAGCGGGCAGGGATGACCATCTTTTAGGTCAGCGATATAGTCTTCTAACTTGGCGACTTTTTGTAGTAAATGCAGCTGGGCTTGTTTGTCTTGACGCTTTTCTTTGGCAGCGCTGATAGCCGATTCATTATCAGCGATTAAGCCTGCCAGCTTTGTGAGGTCGTTACTCATTACTGGCAAGGTCGCAACTATTTTCTCTACTTGTACGCTAAGCTCATCTTGCTGTTTTGCCTTAACGCTCACTTGGTCAAGTTGACGGTTGATATCATCAATCTGCTCTTGCTCATCTCGCATATCAGCCAATGACTGCACTTGGGTTAATGCTGCTTGCTCTTGTTGTAAAGCGGCCAATTTATCCTGTATAGACAACATGGTGGTGTCTTTTGTCTTTTTCTGTTGATTTAAGACGTCAAGTTTGGCGCGATACTGGTGGATCTGTTGCTGCTGGCTTGTTTTATCATCTGATAGGGCGGTATTCTCTTGCAATAGGGCTTTTAGTCGGCCGCAATGACTCTTAAAATTCGCTATATCACTATCGATAGTGTTTAATTCATGGGCGTCATTAAGATAGCCTTCGACACGTGTGAGCTGGATTTTATTCTGCGCAGCCTGCTGTTTATGGTTGTCTATCTCTTTACTTAAATGTTGAGTGCTGCTCATTAGAGTTTGCTGTCTTTGCTCAATGTCTTTTAGGACATTCTTATTCTGCGTAATGTCTATATCTAGTCTACGCGCCTGCGCAATATTGGGTAGAGCCGTTTGCAAAGTTTCATGGGTAGCTTGCGCATGAGTTTTTGCTGTTTCTAGATGTATGGTTGCTTGCTCTAGGTCGTCTTGTTTTTGCGGTAGGATGCTGCTGATCTGCTGCTGTTCTTCTTGCAAGCGTTTTAAATTATCGCGACTATGCACAAGTTGGCTGAACTGACTGTCAATCTCCAACGCTTTATTAGCAGCGATTAAGCGTTTGGCACTAGGGATGAAGTCTTGCTGAGCCTGCTGAGCCTGCGCTAGATCATTTTGATAAGTATTCAGTTTTTCTTTTGATTCTGTGACGCTATCTAGCCACTTTATCTTTTCGGCCAAATCTTGAATGGTCTGCTGCTGTTCACTTTGAGCACTTTGATATGACTGCAAGTCCGATTTTAACTGACTTTCTTCATCGGTATTTAAAAGCATTAAACCGTCTAAACCGTATTGCAGCTTATTAAGAATTTCTTCCTCGGTACGTTTCTTATCATGAACCTGTGTTGAGATGGTAGCGTAAATATCAGTGCCAGTGATTTTCTCTAAAATATCTGCGCGTTCATCAGCCTTTGCCTTTAGAAATGCTGAAAAACTGCCCTGAGCTAGCAATATAGAGCGAGTGAACTGTTGAAAATCCATCCGAGTCAGTTCAATGATCTTGTTTTTGGTATGCTTTAAGGTACTCTCTAACAGCTCATCCTCTTTTGACGAGTCATCAACGTTTATCTTAGCGATTTCATGAGTCGCATCTTGCAGATTGCCATCTGCTTTATTGTAAGCACGGCGTTGCCCCCAGCGGCAGCGATACTGCTCACCATTTAAGTCAATCACTACTTCAGCGAAACACTCTGCCGTCTGCCGCGTCATCACCTCATTACTGCTCTTACTGATACTATTAATCCTTGGCGTCTCACCATATAGCGCTAAGCAAATAGCATCCAATATGGTGGTCTTGCCAGCACCTGTTTGCCCAGTGATAGCAAAGATACCTTCATTGGTAAAGGCAGTATCAGCAAAATCAATATGCCATTCGCCTTTTAGGGAGTTGAGGTTTTTTAGTCTGAGTTCGATTAGGCGCATGGATAAGTCTTAATATTAGTAATAGCCGCAACTGCGAAAAATTGAGAGAGATAAGGAAGTGTGGTCATGATATGTCACTTATATCATTCTGCCTGTTTGTCTTCATGACGTAAGTTATAAAGTATCTGACCATAGGCATCGCGCAATGAGTCTTTTTGAGAATCAGCCACATCATTTATCGTCAAGCAGCGCTCAAACACTTCCATCTCATTTAAGTCCTGCAAGTTCTCAGATGTTTGCTGCTGATTGAGGACTTTATTATAAGTACGAGTGTTTTTTATCTTAAGCACTTCACATGGCAACCCTTCTACCATTGCTTGCACTTGCTCACGCAAATCACTGACGATTTCGTCACCTGTATAGACAATCTCTAGCCAAATAGAGTCCGATTGTGTAAGCGCTTGAATGGTTTGTTCAATTGTGGTTAGGTCACCAGATATTTGCGCCAATTGTTGGAACTTTGGAATGGGTAGGGATACTACTTGCATCTGATTAGCGTCATCGCGATGTAGAATTTTATTGCTATTCACGGCGTCAGTAGAAGTTTCTCGAATGCTTTTATATTGCTCAGGCTGAACAGGAGTATTTTCTATGGCATTAGATTGTGCCACTGCTTCATCTTCTGCAGGCTCATCAAAGCCAAACAAGTCATCCATGAAAGGCAGTTCCTGACTAGACACTTTTTTAGCGGATTTTTCTGTCAGTTTTTCTACTGTTTTTTGAACTTTGACGACTTCAATATCAGCAGCTGTATTGATGGCATAAGGAGTAATACTATCAGGTGCGACGTTCAGCTCTGAGTTGCCATTATTAAAATGTTCTGCAGCACCAAACTGTATCAGCAATACTTGCTTTTGCTGTTTAGCTTCCCCAAAACCCATCGCGATAGGTGAGCCTGAATAGCGAATACTCTCACGACCGCCAACACGCTGCGGCACGTGCAAATGCCCAAGTGCCACATAATCAAAGCCATCATTGAACATATCGGCAGAGATTTTACCTAGTGAGCCGACATAGAGCTCGCGTACACCATCATCTTCGGTTGTTTTACCACCAGACGCGAATAGATGTCCTGTGGCAACGATAGGAATATATCGCTGATGCGTTTTGCTTAAGTCGGCTTGCTTAGCCTTCGCAATGTCTGCAACATTGTCATAATGCTCGCAAATACCAGCGATAACATTGGCGTCTTTGCTATCTGCGGACTCGCCAGCGCTACTGCTACGCACATCCCGATCGCGCAGATAAGGCACAGCGGCGATAATGCAATGAGGATTGTTGTCGTCATCACCCAAGACTAATACTTCATCATTCAAATCATCACAAGCCGTGCCAATCACATGAACGTTTAAGAACTTAAGCATCTGACTGGGTGCATCTAAAAATGTTGGTGAGTCGTGATTCCCTGCGACAATAACCACATGCTGACAACACGATCGTGAGACCTTACCCAAAAATTCATAATATAGCGATTGGGCTTTATTGCTTGGGGTCATGGTGTCGAAGATATCACCCGCAACAATCAATATATCTACTTTTTGTGCGCTGATGGTGTCTTGTAACCAATGCAGGAATGACTCAAATTCTTCGTAACGAAGACGCCCATATAGGCGTCGCCCCAAGTGCCAGTCTGAGGTATGCAGTATGGTCAAAGGTCTAACAGAGATATATTTAGAAGCAATAGATAGGGGCATAGTTTGGCTTATCATTAAACGTCAGAACATTAATTAGGTAGCTTTCATTCTAGCAAGAATCGTTGAGATTTGCGCTGTTGCCAAAAGAAAACCCTACCAATAGATAATTGACAGGGTCGCTTTGCGGTACAGGTAATAATAAGACACAGAAGATTAATCAATGATGAGCTGCTCTAGATCGTCCCCTGAATTTGTCGCAAGATTTGCAATCATCGATAGCGCATGAGCTTGTTGATCTATGGGCTGTTTGATTGCTTCACCTCTTGAGCCTTCACGTAACCAGTTTTTAGCTATGTCATCGCTGCTTTGGTTGTGCTGCTGATTCTGTAAATTGTACCAAGCCAAATCATGATGCAAGCTGACCACGTCGCCCATAATAAGCAGGGCAGGCGTCGGTAACTCGGCGTCCTCTTGTTTGGCAACAATCGTTGCAAGCGTACCTGTCAGTACTTGCTGATTGGGCATACTGGCATTAGAGACAATGGCAATTGGCGTATCAGCGCTACGACCAGCGTCAACCAAGCCTTCAGTCAAGCGCGCCAGCGAATGCAGACCCATATAAAATACCACCGTCTCATCGGTGTTCAAGAAGTTTTTAAAGTTGCTATTGGGCGTGCCTGCCTTCAAGAATCCTGTCACAAAACGTACGGACTGTGAGTGGTCACGGTGAGTTAAGGGTATGCCAGCATAGCTAGCAGCGGCATTGGCAGCGGTGATCCCTGGTACGACCTGATACGGCACACCATGAGCGCGCAGGCTTTCAATTTCTTCACCGCCACGACCAAAGATAAATGGATCGCCACCTTTTAATCGAACCACACGCCGACCTTCTTTGGCGCTATTGACCAATAACTCATTGATGCCAAGCTGTGCGACAGTATGGTTACTGCGTTTTTTACCGACGAATATTTTATCAGCATCACGGCGACATAAGTCCAACACCTGCGGTGAGACTAACGCATCATAAAATACCACATCTGCTTGTTGCATCAAACGAAGTGCTTTAAAGGTCAACAGCTCTGGATCACCCGGGCCTGCGCCTACGATATAAACTTCGCCAACGGCTGGTAACTCTTTTTCTGATTCATCAGATAGAGTAGAAGCAATCGTGTCTGTCTCTTTTACCGCATCTGTATCGTCGCTTTTCTTACTGATAGCAGCGGCAGTACTATCCAAATCAGCTTGCAGTTGTGCAGTCGCTTCAGTTTCATTACCGGCGAACATTAGCTGACTGACTTGGCCTTCAAATGCGCGCTCCCAAAACTGACGACGGCCAGTAAGCGTTGGTATCTTGGCTTTTACCTCACTGCGGAATTCACCTGCCAGCTTGGCTAATTTTCCATAGCCTTGCGGGATTAATGTCTCAAGGCGTGCCCGTAATAGACGTGCCAATACTGGCGCTTTACCATTTGATGAGATACCAATCACAATGGGATTGCGATCGATAATGGCTGGAAAGATAAAGTCACATAAATGCGGGGTATCGACCACATTGACTGGAATGTTTAGCTCAGTCGCATCTGCATGAATTTGGTGGTTCAGCGTCTCATCGTCAGTCGCGGCAATGATTACCCGTGCGCCTGACATATAGGTTTTATTATAGTTCTCATAGATAAATTCATGTTTGCTGTCAGTGAGTAAGGCTTGTAGCTCGTGGCTGATATCGGGTGCAAGTATAGTGATACAGGCGCCTGCACGGCTGAGCAAGTCCGCTTTACGCAGTGCCACTTCGCCGCCGCCCACGATAAGCACTTTACGGTCTTCTAATTTAAAAAATAGCGGGAAGGTGTTCATAATGTCACCATATATTTAATTGTTTATTATAAAAGGTAGAAAAGATATAAGGAATGTCGCCATTATGAGGTATCACAGGCACACTCTCACCTAGTGAATTGGCATTAGTATATTCGTTTTTGTCATGTTAATGATGGTTTTTTGTGAGAAAGGGAATAGGTTTTATAAGACATGATAGGCGTACTAGAGGTTTAGAAGGGCATAATTTTATATTTTTTAATTCAGAACAATTATGAAGGCATCATAATGAGTCAAAACAATACGTTTAATAGACTAAAAAAATCAAGTACTGTCTTTTTCGGACTGATTTTAGGGTTGCTAGTTAGTTCAGATGTACTAGCAGAATGCGCGTTGGCTGAAGGTTATAAGTTACCAAATGGGGTTGTATTTGATGAACACTGTGAGTTTGATGGTGAACTCGCGCCCGTAATAAAAGGTAGTAAGTATGGATTCATCGATAAGCAAGGTGTGATAAAAATACCAACACAGTATGACTTTCCAATTGCTTTTGTAGAAGGTCTAGCAAGTGTTCATAAGGACAACTTATCCGGATACATTAATATGCAGGGTGAAGTTGTTATACCTCTCAAATACAGCCTTACTTATCCATTTGAAGATGGTTTAGCTGTGGTTGTGGTAGATAATAGAAGAGGAGTCATTGATAAACAGGGACAGATAATTATTCCGATAATGTACGATGATTTAATGGGTTTTAATGAGGGTTTATCTGCAGTTGAGAACGAAGGGAAGTATGGATACATTGATATTAATAATAAGTTAGTTATTCCTTATGAATATGATTCTACTATTTCCTTTACAGAAGGCCTAGCAGCGGTTGAAAAAAATGAAAAGTTCGGATTTATAGATAGGCTAAATAATATCGTGATACCCATTGAATATTATAGTGTGACTTGGTTTTCAGGTGGTTTAGCCGTCGTTAATAATGATGATAAGTTTATGATCATTAATAGGTCGAATCAAGTAGTCAAAGAGCTAGACTATGCAATGGTCTTCCCCTTCATTAACGGATTAGCACTTGTCTATGATAACGGTAAGCATGGATTTATTGACAAAAATGGTGATGTAGCAATTGAATTAGACTATGATGACATTCCATTTATTGATCCTTTTAAAGATGGTACCGCCTATGTCAAAAAAGATGGTGAATGGTTCTACATTAATAGACAAGGTAAACGTGTAGAAAAAAAGTTTTAAGTCCAATGAAAAACTGAAAAAAGCCCTCTCTTAAATTAAAGAAAGGGCTTTTTTCATTCAGAAAACACTAAAATTACAACTGCGTGTGCAGACCGCACTCACGGCTTTCTTCTACTTTAGTTGGATCAAAGTAGTCATGCTCGTTTGGCAAGTTGTGCTCATCTAAGTATACATCCAAATCTGCATCGGTTTTTTCAAACAATGGCGCTACTTTCAATACGCCATCTTTTGATAAGCTAAGTACATCAAGCCCTTGACGGAATTCTGTTTGGTCTTTACGAATCGCGTTAAACCATACGTCAGGCTTTAGCTCAGCAAGGGCGCGGCGGAATGGCTCAAGTTTCACTTGTTCAGTGAACTCGCCATGTTGCGGGTTGTCAATGCCTGGGATACCATTCATGGTTGAATCACGGTGTGCAGCGGTTTGTTTTGGGATATAAGTCACAACGTTGAGATCAAGATCACGAATCAATTTGTTGGCAAATTGATAGGTCGCATCGGTGTTATAGCCTGAATCTACCCACAATACCGTGATGTCAGGGCGCTGCTTGGCAACCAAATGCAAGATCGCTGACTCATAAGGACGGAAGTTGGTGGTGATGATTGGGTTTTTGGCTTGCGTCAATGCCCACTCAACGATTTGCTCAGGTGATTTACCTTGCAAATCTTGGTTTGCTTGGTCGATATCTAGGTTTGGGTGTAATTGGCTCATAATACATTCCTTAATAATTGTTAATATAAAAATAGCGATTTGATAGTGAATAATAAAATCAGTTTTTTGAGAACATCGGTAATGCTGAAGCGTCTCGACCATCATAGCTACTGGCTAGGGCAGTGAAGGCTTGGCTAATATCAGATTTAGCATCATGCTCATTGAGTACAAAGCTGGTCGCACCAGCGCGCAGCAAATAAGCGATTTGATCACGACCAAACGCGCCTGCCATGCGAATATCACCTTCATAACCAAGCTGACGCAGGGTCTGTGCAAAACTAAAACCGCGACCATCCACAAAACTTGGGACATGAATGACGATCAAGTCTTGCGTCAATAAAAATTCTTTTACATCAGTCAGATCATCAGCATCGGTGTTGGATGTGATCCACACACCCAATCGGCTGCTGTGCTGCTTGAGGATATCCAATACTTGCTCTAGCAAACCGTTTGCCAGTTTTCCATCAGCATTTAATAAATCTGCTAATGGGACAAGTACATCAACTTTTTCTTGTTTGTGTAACAGCTCAAGCAAGGTCAGGTTTGATAACGCGATACCGTCAGGCAGCTGCGCTGTCGCTAGCGCTTGCCAAGTATCTTCGCCACTGATGTCTGCGCCATGGCTATCAAGCACATGATGATTAGCCATAGACCTTCTCCTTAAAGGGGGCGATACCAACGCGGTCAATCACGTCACCAAAACCCTCAACATCTTGTTCGTTAGTGCCGCGTATATCGAGATACACATCTAAAATGGTTTGTAGCGTGCTGGCCACATCATCCGCTGGCACCGCTTTTCCTAAGATTTTGCCCAATTTGGCGTCATTACTAGAGTTACCGCCAAGGCTAATCTGATACCAGTGCTCGCCTTTTTTGTCCACACCCAAGATGCCGATATCACCTGTGTGATGATGGGCGCAAGCATTCATGCAGCCTGACATGTTTAGGCGAATATCACCAAGATCATACAAGTAATCTAAATCATCAAACTGCTTTTCGATTTGCTCAGCGATATTGTGCGTAGTCGCATTGGCCAGTGAGCAATAATCCCAACCTGGGCAGACAATCATGTCGGTTAAGGTATTGATATTGGCGCGTGCTAAATGCAAATCTGATAGCTGCTGCCACAATTCATAAAGCTCATTGGTTTGCACATCAGCGAATACCAGATTTTGCTGATACGTACCGCGCAATTCACCAAAGCTATAACGATCAGACAAATCGGCAAGCGCATCCATTTGCGCATCACTCAAGTCACCTGATGGCACATAACGACCGTCCACCAGTCCGGCTTTTAAAGAGATCACTACCGCACGGTAACCGTCCACCTTATGTGCCACGGTGTTTTGCTTATACCAATCAGCGAAATCTTTATTGTCTGCCAATTGTGCTTGTAACTCTGATTGTACTGCGAGCGCATCAAATGACTGATAATCAGGCATGCTAAAGTAGCTAGCAGCGGTGTCAAAATTCTCTTCAGTCAAGGTAAGCGGGCCATCTTTAGTATGTGCTTCCCACTCAGCCTCCACCAATTTGCCAAACTGATCGCCGCCTAAGCTATCAACCAAAATTTTAATACGGGCTTTGTACTTGTTATCACGGCGACCATGCAAGTTATAAACGCGCAAAACCGCATCAAGATAACTGAGTAAATGCTCGCGCGGTAAGAACTTGCGAATCGTTTTGCCGATAATAGGGGTACGCCCGAGGCCACCACCAACGATCACTTCAAAGCCAAGCTCGCCTGCGTCATTGGTAACGACGTGCAGACCCACATCATGGACTTGCGTCGCAGCTCGATCCGCTTCGGTACCGATGACTGCAATTTTAAATTTACGTGGTAAAAAGGCAAACTCAGGGTGGAAGGTTGACCACTGACGGATAATCTCACAATAAGGGCGTGGGTCAGCAATTTCTTCTTTATGGATACCCGCATAAGGATCCGTTGTCGTATTACGGATACAGTTACCTGAGGTTTGGATGGCATGCATCTGTACTGTCGCAAGCTCAGCCAAAATGTCTGGCACTTCTTCTAGTTTTGGCCAGTTCAGCTGAATATTGGTACGGGTGGTCATGTGCCCATAGCCTTTATCATACTTACGGGTAATCTCGGCCAATTTGCGTAGCTGATAGCTGGCAAGCAAGCCGTAAGGAATGGCGATACGGAGCATAGGCGCATAACGCTGGATATACAAGCCGTTTTGCAATCGCAGTGGTAAGTACTGCTCCTCGGCAAGCTCACCTGCCAAAAACCGCTCGGTTTGGTCGCGAAATTGGGCAACTCGTTCCTCTACCAAAGTCTGGTCAGCGTAATTATATTGATACATGACGTAATCTCAGTTTTGTTTTTAATCTTAAAATCAGCGACGAAAATGATTTGCGTGTGTAATAGGTTTTATTGCCGTTCGCAATGTAAATAATTCAGCTATACATCATATAAGCTTGTAGCCAGAAACATAAATTCCTTTCAGACATATCCATATCCAAACACAGCATAAATTTTCATAACGAAAGTTAGGTAGCCTATGCGTATCAAATTTAATGCCCAGTCGCTAGTACGCTACTTATTATCTAGCGACGGCTTTCTTCTCAGTTTTGTACATTTAATCGCTTTTGCATTTTTGCTCATCTCTTCCAACCATTCTTTTTATAAGAGGTTTTAATAACTATATGTCTCAAACTCAAAGCCAAACCCAATCACAATTCAAATCAAAGCTGGTTCCACCACATGGTAGTGCAGAGCTTAAGCCACTATTATTAAACGGTGCAGCACGTGATCAAGCATTAGAGCTTGCCAGCACATTGCCGACCATCACTCTAAGCTCACGTGAGCGTGGTGATTTAATCATGTTCGGTATTGGTGGTTTTACTCCGTTAAATGGTTTTATGAATCAAGCGGACTGGCAGGGCGTGGTAGACAACATGCGTCTGCAAAGCGGTGAAAACGCTGGCTTGTTTTGGCCAATTCCTATCACTTTGTCTGCGCCAAAAGAAACTGCGGATAATTTGAGTCAAGGCGACAAAGTAGCCTTGGTCGCTCAAGATGGCGAAGTCATGGGTATCTTGACGGTAGAAGAGACTTATACCATCGATAAAGAACATGAGTGTCAGCAAGTATTCACGACCACGGATTCAGAGCATCCGGGCGTACAGCAAGTATTGAGCCAAGAAGCCATCAATATTGCCGGTAGCGTTGAAGTATTAAGCGAAGGTGAGTTCCCAGCACTATATCCAGAAATCTACAAAACGCCAGCAGAAACACGCGCAATTTTGGATGCTAAAGGCTGGAAAACAGTGGCGGCATTCCAGACGCGCAACCCAATGCACCGCTCACATGAGTATCTGGCCAAGATTGCGATTGAAATCTGTGATGGTGTACTGATTCATTCATTATTAGGCGCATTGAAACCTGGCGACATCCCAGCAGAAGTTCGTCAAGAAGCCATCAAAACCTTGATCGACAACTACTTTAGACAAGATACCGTTATACAAGCAGGCTATCCGTTGGATATGCGCTATGCTGGCCCACGTGAGGCATTATTACATGCGCTATTCCGTCAAAACTATGGCTGTAGCCATCTGATTGTCGGTCGTGACCATGCGGGTGTCGGCGATTACTACGGTGCGTTTGATGCGCAAACTATTTTTGAACACGTTGGTAAAGATGATCTTATCACCCAACCGCTCAAAATTGGCTGGACGTTCTGGTGTAATGCTTGTAATGCGATGGCTTCTGATAAGACTTGCCCACATGACGCGTCTGAGCACGTTAAAGTGTCAGGTACTAAGCTGCGTAAAGCACTATCAGAAGACGAAGATGTACCAGAAAACTTTAGCCGTCCAGAAGTACTACAAATTTTGCGTGACTACTATGCTGGTATCGCAAAAGAAGAGCGTGCTGAGGTTAAATTAACGGGTGCATCTGCGGTATAAGGGCAGATCATCAGTATAAAAAACTTGTACTAAGCCAGTCGTAAAAAAGGTGTCAGACTTATTGTCTGGCACCTTTTTGTTTTTATCACTACTTTTGAAATGAAAAACACGCCTTAACTCATGTTAGCGCTGTCTATTAAATCTCCAAATTTGTTGCCAGCTTTTTATATTCTCCAGCAAGCGAGCCGCCACCTGAGCAAAAATAGTTCAGTGCATACTTATCTGGGCTGTCGATGATGAGGGAGTCGTCTTTAAATTGGAAAAAAGCAGTGCTGCCATTTACCTTTGCCTGGAAAATCGTACCGTGAGCAGTATCTTGCCCCATGAGTGTTGCCTTACCATCGAAGTGACAAGTAGGTTTTTTGATATCGCTGCGTGAGCGAACTTTAATGTCAATCTGTCGATCACCATCTGCTCGTACCATCACGCCAACCCAATCATAGCCTTGTGCTCGTTTGTCGTAGTCGGCAGTAGCGTAATCCGCTGAAACCTTGTTTGTTGAAACTTTATCTATTGGAAATCTGTCTGCTGAGACATTATCACCAAAATCATTACTTTCAATAGCTGACAAAGCAGATGTTGTACTGGCAACTGATTTAACCGTGCTGTGGTTAGCGCTATTCGAAGTAGGCGACATGCTATTACAGCCTGTTAAAGCAGCTAGGGTAGAGGTCATCATTATCAGCCCTACAATAGAACGAAATTGATGGTATGAAGTATTCATATAAGGGCCTTTGGTCAAGTAGGAGGGTAAGGTTTGCATAGTATCGTAATAATGAAAGTATCATTGATACAGCAAACTTTATGACGTAAAAATAATGGTACAGCCTACCCAAATCATAGTCTACTTAATAAACCTGTCAGCAACTACTCAACCCATTTTATTCTTAACGATGCAAAACGATTGCTCCTATCACTTATGCCAACTTCACTAGTCGATAAGCTAATTCGTCACTAAGCGTTTGCTATTTATGCTGCTAGCATAGCTTGCATCATCCCGACAACCGAACTCAAAAGATTGTAGGCCCTGTGATGATGGTCAAGATTTTGACAAAACGCTTCTAATACTTTTATCGAGAGCATCATGCAAAAAAAATTTCAACAAATCAGCATTGCTAGCATTCAATCAACTAATAATAAGCCTGTAAAAGCACGTGTACTTGCCACCAGTGGCATGCTCGCAGCAGCGATGATAATAACAGGCTGCAGTCCAACAGAAGCGACGCAAGATGACGCGCCAAATAATGCCAGTGGCGAGACGCAAGATGTCAATCTACTCAACGTTTCCTATGATGTGTCGCGCGACTTTTATAAAGACTACAACATTTTATTCAGTACCGACTATCAGAAGACTCACCCAAATAGCAAAGTAAATATCAATCAGTCACATGGCGGCTCTAGTAAGCAGGCGCTTTCTGTTGCCAACGGTTTGCAAGCGGATGTGGTGACCTTTAACCAAGAGAGCGATATGAATCTGTTGGTGGAGAAAGGCTTGGTCGCTGCTGACTGGCAACAAGCACTACCAAATAATGCCGTGCCGTACACCAGCACTATGGTGCTACTGGTTCGCGCCGGTAATCCAAAAAATATCAAAGATTGGTCAGATTTGGCACGTAATGATGTCGATGTGGTCATCCCGAACCCGAAAACCAGTGGCACGGCGCGTTATGCCTTCTTGGGTGCCTATGGTTATGGTTTGCACCAATTCAAAGAAAGCAGTAATGAAAACCCTGTAAAAACCAATGACTTTATCAAAAAGCTGCTGGCAAACGTGGTCACTTATGACAATGGGGCGCGCGCTGCAACGACCAGCTTTACTCAGCGTGGCCTAGGTGATGTGCTGCTCACGACCGAAAACGAAGCACATTTAACTGCCCAGCAATTTGCAAAGGGTAACGTTGATATCGTATACCCGAGCTATTCGATTGTGATTGCCAACCCAGTAGCAGTCGTAACGGCAGTGACTGAAAAATCTGGTAAGACGGAAGCAGCCAGTGCTTATCTGAAAGGTTTATGGGACAAACCTGCCCAAGAGCTCATGGCAAAAATGTACATGCGTCCAAGTGATGAGAAAATCCTAGCTGCTCATAAAGACACCTTGCCTGATATTGAAACGTTTGAACCTGTGGCTGTGTTTGGCTCATGGGCAGAGATTATGGATGCTTTCTTTGTAGATGGTGGCCGTTTTGATCAGCTGGCAACCACGAAGTAGTCGTTAATTCTCAGTTTATATAGCTATCTATCTTAGCTGCTTTCAATAAAACGCGGACAAGGTAGATAGGGCACATGCCAGTATTAAAACCATCAATAAACAAACAGTCAGTTATACATATAGATTCTTTTAACAACTTATTGATATGTCTAGCTTTGTTTACTGGTTATTCCCTTTTGGCAATAACATACGCATATTCATCATTAAACATAATAAGATGGCGCTGTTAGCATACTTGCATTACACAACAGACATCTTTGAGGTATTTATGACAGACGTAGCTCGTTATCAACAGAAAAGTAAAACTCTTAGTGCCTTGAGTATTGCTGGCGTTGCTTTGACTCTTGGTCTAGCTGGCTGTAGCAACAGTGAGACTACTGAGGCCGCAGCTGATGGTTCAGCAACGACAGAAGGGCAAAATATCGAGCTACTTAATGTCTCATACGATGTGGCACGTGATTTCTACAAAGACTATAACCCGTTGTTTGTTGAGCACTACAAAGCTGAAAATCCAGACAGCAATATTCTAATCAAACAGTCACACGGCGGCTCAAGTAAGCAAGCATTGTCTGTTGCCAACGGTCTACAAGCCGATGTTGCCACCATGAACCAAGGGTCTGATATTGAGCTGCTTGAGAAAAAAGGCTTGGTTGAGTCAGATTGGGAAAGCAAATTCCCAGACAACGCAGTGCCATTTACCAGCACGATCGTATTTTTGGTACGTAAAGATAATCCAAAAAATATCAAAGACTGGGAAGACTTGACCAAAGACGGTGTTGAGATTGTCATGGCCAATCCAAAGGTGACGGGTAACGGTCGTTACGCGTTCTTAGGTGCATACGGTTATGGTCTACATGCTTTTAATAAAGATGAAACAAAAGCTAAAGGCTACGTAAAAGACATGCTAAAAAATGTCAAAGTCTATGAAAACGGCGGACGTGCCGCGACAACGACTTTCGTACAGCGCGGTATTGGTGATGTATTGGTTACTTTTGAAAACGAAGCCAACCTTGCAGCGACTGATTTTGGCGCAGGTCAAGTAGACATCGTTTATCCAAAATACTCAATTAAATCAGAAAGCCCTGTAGCAGTTGTGAAGACGGTAACAGATAAAAAAGGCACTACAGACGCTGCCAAAGCGTACCTTGATTACTTATGGAGTGAGCCTGCTCAGCAGCTAGCGGCCAATCTATATCTACGTCCTAGCGTTAAGAGCGTTCTTGACAAAAACGGTGACAAATTACCGCCAGTTGAGACTTTCCGCCCGAATGATGCCTTTGGTACGTGGGATGAGATCATGAGCACTTACTTCAGCGATGGCGGTGTGTTTGACCAATTGGCAATTAACGCGCCTCAGTAATCACTTGCTAAGTACTTAGAGCAGCTACTGCGCTAACCGCTGGAACGGATTAACTCAATTATTCGTACAGTCAGTCATGAAGCACCCCATAAAGGACATGGTCGTACGCACTATGTCCTTTATATCATAAGCCGACCAATAATAATTTTGATAACAATGGTAATAATGGTCTTACAGTGAGCACCCTCGCTAAGTACCATCAGTTAGGCAATAGGACATCACTATGAGTGCAACATCTTCTTCTGCCAGTAAGCCCGGCAATAAAAAAGGTTGGCTGACCCGTTTGCGTCAGCGCAATGTGCTACCCGGGTTCGGTCTGAGCATGGGTATTACTGTCTTTAGCTTGTCGTTATTGGTGGTACTACCGTTTGCCATGATGGCCTATACCACAACGCAGATGGGTTGGACGGGCTTTTGGGAAACCATTACCCAGCCACAAGTCACTGCCGCTATTAAGCTGAGCTTATGGATGTCGTTTTTGGCGATGCTGACCAATATGGTATTTGGGACGTTGGTCGCATGGGTACTTGTCCGCTATGATTTTTGGGGTAAGTCACTGATTAATGCCTTAGTTGATTTGCCATTTGCCTTACCAACGGCCGTTACAGGTATCTCGCTTGCCACTTTATATGCGCCTAATGGCTTGATCGGTCAATGGTTTGCCAAGTTCGATATTCAGGTCGCTTTTACGCCAATAGGTATTTGGCTGGCTTTAGTTGTGGTTAGTTTCCCCTTTATTGTCCGTGCGGTACAGCCTGTACTTGCTGAGCTGTCAGTAGAGTTTGAAGAAGCCGCAGCCGTATTGGGTGCCAATCGTTTGACGACTTTTCGTAAAGTGATTTTGCCGGAGTTATTGCCAGCCTTGCTGATGGGTGCAGGTATGATGTTTGCCCGCGCCACTGGCGAGTATGGCTCGGTTATCTTTATCGCGGGCAATATTCCGATGCAGTCTGAGATTTTACCGCTTATCATTATCAGTAAACTTGAGCAGTTTGATATTCAAGGTGCTTCTGCGGTTGCATTATTTATGCTACTCATATCATTTGTCATCCTGCTGACCATTAATATCATGCAGTGGAAACTGTCGCGCCGTGTAGGAGCTCGCTAATATGCAAATATCTAATAGCTATGACTACCAAAGCAACGCTGCGACTAAAGATACGCCATGGATACGTCGCACCTTTATTGCCATTGCAGTGCTATTCATGATTGTCATGTTGGTTATTCCATTACTGGCTGTGTTTTATGAAGCCTTTAAAAATGGTTGGCAGTTGTATATTGCTTCATTAGTAGACCCTGAAGCTTTGCAAGCCATCAAGCTGACGCTTATTACGGCAGGAATTGTTTTACCGATTAATATGGTAATGGGCATTGCAATTGCATGGTTGGTCACGCGCTATCAGTTTAAAGGTAAGCAGCTGGTCACCACTTTGCTAGATTTGCCATTTTCGGTATCGCCAGTGGTTGCAGGTTTGATGTTTGTGCTGCTGTTTGGACTGAACTCTACTATCGGCGGTTGGCTTGAGAGTATGGGTTTTCAGGTCATATATGCGGTGCCTGGTATTATTTTGGCAACGTTGTTTGTGACCTTTCCTTTTGTTGCACGTGAGCTGATTCCATTGATGCAGACTCAAGGCGACTCTGAAGAGCAAGCAGCGTTAACATTAGGCGCGACTGGTTGGCAGACGTTTTGGCATGTGACACTGCCTAATATCAAATGGGCGCTGCTATATGGTTTGATTCTGACCAATGCCCGCGCGATGGGTGAGTTTGGTGCGGTCAGCGTGGTATCTGGTCACATTCGCGGCGAGACCAACACCATGCCGCTATTGGTTGAGATTGCCTATAACGATTATAACTTTACCGCTGCGTTTGCCTTATCGAGCATATTGGCTGCATTGGCCTTAGTGACGCTACTGATTCAGCAAGTCATGACCAAGATACAAGAGCGTAAATTTGCCAAGTCTGAGCGGCTCGCCAGCGCACCTGAACTGCCAGTGAGTGCTAATGCCACTGCCGCTACTGAATCGACGAGTGCGGACAGTACTGGCAAGGTATAACTGCCATTATCTGATAAATGATGTTAATACTACGGATGCAGTCGCTACTCAGCTACTTGCCACGATACGACAAAAGATATAATAAGAGATACGATTATGAGCATTGAGATTCGCAACGTTAATAAAAAATTCGGCAATTTTACGGCTTTAGACAATATCAATATCACGGTGCCGACTGGCAAATTGACGACGTTACTAGGTCCATCAGGCTGCGGTAAGACTACCTTGCTACGTATTATCGCGGGTCTGGAATATGCTGACTCTGGACAGGTATTGTTTGATGAGCTAGATGTGACCAATACCCCAGTCCAAAAGCGCCATATTGGCTTTATGTTTCAGCATTATGCGCTGTTTCGCCATAAGAACATCGCGGACAATGTGGCGTTTGGATTGACCTTGTTGCCAAAAAACGAACGCCCGAGCAAAGCTGATATTAATAAGCGTGTGGCAGAGCTCTTAGACCTCGTGCAGCTACCACAAGTTGCCAATGCTTATCCGCATCAGCTATCAGGTGGTCAGCGCCAGCGCATAGCGCTAGCACGTGCACTTGCTGTCAAACCGAAGCTGTTGCTACTAGATGAGCCGTTTGGTGCACTAGATGCCAAAGTCCGTAAAGAACTGCGTACATGGTTAAAGAACATCCACCACGAGCTTGGTATCACCAGTATCATGGTAACGCATGATCAAGAAGAAGCACGTGCGGTATCAGATGAGATCGTTGTGATGAATCAGGGCCGAGTAGAGCAGGTAGGCACGTCAGAGGAGTTGATACACCAGCCAGCCAACGCCTTTATCAGCGATTTCTTAGATCTTGTATAAGTATTTGACCTAGCGCAATTTAAGTCAAATTATCAATAGTTGAGCAAAAAAAAGACCTACGAAAGTAGGTCTTTTTTGGTCTGGAGCATTGCCGCAGATTTATGGTCTCAAGCGCTTTTTATAAAGCGCAGTCAAAGAGCTAAAAATCTAAGCGGACAATAGTATCTAAGCAAGATCCGATGCATCTCTACTAGTGCCGCTAGGAGTGATTTGCTCGTAGGTGATGTCTAAGATATCTTGACACCAATCTGGTAAATCATCAGCGACCTCATACCACATCCAAGTACCATCACGCACACAGCTCAAAATACCCAATTTTTTCAAATGGTTTAGGTGGCGTGATATTGTTGGTTGTGGCTGGTCAAGCATATCTACCAAATCACCCACGCAACGTGCTTCTTTTTTAAAAAGAATTTGAAATATTTTTAGACGTGTCGGATCAGATAGGACTTTGAATAAATCGATAGGTCGTATCGTAAAATTATTATCAGACATAGGAGAATTCCAATGGGCTTCGTTAATAGGGGTTCAATATAACAGCAGTTATCTACAAAATCGATTAAAAAATAAGCAAATTTACAGTTCATCGTCAATTCACTACCTTTGACAATATTCGGTTACACGCACACTTATATCCGCTTACATAAATGAAATGCCTGTAATACAAGGATACTGTCTCAACGAATAAATATATCGAATGTGATTGAAAATGATAATAATTATCGTTATTATACTGCAAGGGATAAACGTGATTTCAACAACTAATTTTTAATTGCTAGAAAACAGTAAATTATCCGTTTATCAACGACACTTATCACAAAGGTTTTCTATATAAGTGTCGTATGCCGTCATTATCGAATAGTGGTATTTCGAGGAGCCAATCCATGTACGTATGTATCTGTAACAACGTAAAAGAAAAGCAAATCAAAGCAGCTATTGCTGCAGGTGTTGATACGCTCGATGGTCTAAAAGATACGCTCGACGTGGCAACGTGCTGTGGCTGCTGTGAGCCGATGGTCAATGACTACCTAAACGAACATCATGCAAAACTCGATAATCTAGCATACGCCGTTTAAACACTGTTAATCACACATTCTCATTATTTAGTGCAATAAAATCTAACACGATAAATTATATTCAGTATTTTGCATCTAGCTCTATTTATTATACATAAGGAGCAGTGTGCAAGCGTCCATATAACTTCAGTCATACACCAACACGAACTATATGAAATAGTTTCATGCCAGTTGTAGCTAATTATGATTCTCAATTAGCATCTTATTCTTAGTTCATAACGTTACACCCTATACTGCGCCTGTATGCTACTATATTTACCTGAGATTAGAAGCCATTTTATTGATTTTGATTTTTACTGGTCAGTTTGCCAATTATGCTATCCTTATATAATAAATTGTGGATGTATGGTGATCGGTAAAAATAAATAGGGGAGTACGCGTTATGATAGGTAGCCAGAAAGTCATTGATTATTTGAATTTCTTACTAGGTGGTGAGCTTGCTGCCCGTGACCAATATTTTATCCATTCAGAGATGTATGCTGAGTGGCACTATGGCAAGTTGTACGATCGTATCCATCATGAAATGGAAGACGAAACGCTACACGCACAGAATATCATTCGCCGTATCTTGATGTTGAGTGGCACGCCAAAGATGTCGGTCGATGCTATCCATATTGGTGCGACTGTCCCTGAGATGTTGCAGTTTGACCTAGATTTAGAGTACCAAGTACAAAAGCATCTAAAAGAAGGCATCGCACTTTGCGAAGCAGAGCATGACTATGTCACGCGTGAGATGTTGGTTGAGCAGTTGAAAGATACCGAAGAAGATCATGCGCATTGGCTTGAGCAGCAGCTCCGTCTCATCGACATGATTGGTCTACCGAATTACCTACAAAGCCAAATGGCTGAAGTCACTCCTAATATTGTCTGATATCATCCTACATATAAGTAGCATTCACAGTATTTAGCATAAATAACAGAGATTAAGGGAGAAAGGTAATGACAGGGGATAAAGAAGTTATTCGCGCGTTAAACAAAGTACTTGGGCAGTCATTGATTGCCATCAACCAGTATTTTTTGCATGCACGTATTGCACGTCATTGGGGTCTAGAGGCGCTTAATGACTCATTATATAAGCAATCTATTGCTGAGATGAAATGGTCAGACGACCTAATCGCTCGTATTTTATTGCTAGGCGGTTTGCCAAACTTGCAGGAACTGGGCAAGGTCTTGGTCGGTGAAGATGTACCAGAAATCATTGAGTGCAATTTACGTCTTGAGAGACAAAAATTTGATATTATTACTGATGCCGTCACCTTATGTGAAACAAAGTCTGACTATGTCTCCCGCCAGCTATTAGTCACGCTAAAAGATGGCAATGAAGAGTATGAAGACTGGTTAGAAACGCAGCAAGACTTGATAGAAAGTATTGGTGTAGAACGCTACATCCAATCGCAAATGAGTGATGATGACGCATAATAGTATTTGCTATTAATGTAAGTCATAATAAAAAAAGCCAGTATGAGATTGATAATCCAATCGCATGCTGGCTTTTTTCTGTCTATAGATAAGCTATTTTTAACGTTTCGGATATATAGAATAGAGACTTGCCGTACGTAAAATCTCACTCAATAGAAAGCTTATCTCGATTGAAGACACACCCTAGTATAAACCGCGGCCATCCTCAGGTTTTAGACGTAAAAAATACAGCCCCGAGAGAATGGTCAAAATGCCCAATATCCAATAAGTGGTTTGGAACGCTACTAACGTATCCATCTGTAGACGCTCACGTAATAGATTCAACACAGCAGCACCGAACGCAATACCAAAGCTAATCGCCAACTGCTGATTGACCGCCATTAAGCTATTACCGCTACTAGTCTGTGTGCCCTGTAAATCGCCAATAGTAATCGTATTCATCGCACTGAACTGCATGGAGTTACAGGCACCCATGATGGTCAGGATGGGTATAAACCATAGCCACTGCGAGGCATCATTAAACTGCGCTAGCACAATGATAAGCGAACCCATAAACAAGGTATTATAGACCAGTACTTTACGGTAGCTAAACCGCTGAATAATCTTGCTAACCCAAGGTTTGATACCTATAGCACCCACCGCAATCGGGGCAAGCAACCAACCTGCCTGCGAAGGTGAGTACTCAAACACCACTTGGAGTAACAAGGGCAGCAAAAATGGCACGGCACTGATACCAAGCCGCGTAAACAAATTGCCTGTAATACCGATTCGAAAGGTACGAATATCAAACAAGCTGAGTGGAAACAGGGGAGCTGCTCGCCGTTTGGCATGCCAGATGTACGCACCGATCAATAGACTTGCGCCTAACCCGAGTAATAGCCCATAAACCCCGCGACCAGTCTGTGAACCAAACTCGACAGCGAGAGTGAATCCGCAAGCAGCGGCGGCAAACAATACAAACCCTGTCCAGTCAAGGCGCTTGGTATCTTCAAATAGCGCTGGAACCAGTTTTTTGCCCATGATAAAACCTGCCACACCCATCGGTATATTGATCAAAAATATCCAATGCCAGCTGGCATATTGCACGATATAGCCGCCCAATACTGGACCGACTAATGGTGCAACCAATGCAGGTATTACAGCAAAATTCATCACAGTGAGCAGCTTATTGCGCGGATAAGACTTAACCAATATCAAACGAGCGACAGGCGTCATCATCGCGCCACCAATACCTTGAACGATGCGTGAGCCAATCAAAAAATCTAGTGTGGGTGAGGCCGCGCACAGTAATGAGCCAACACAAAAAATGATGACCGCCGATAAAAATACGCGGCGTGTGCCATATTTATCCGCTAAAAAACCACTAATAGGGATAAAAATCGCTAAGGTTAATGCATAGCTGATGACGGCCCATTGCATTTTTAGTGGTGACTCACCCAGTGCCTGCGCCATTTGTGGCAATGAGGTATTCAAAATAGTAGCGTCTAAAATTTGCATAAATAACGCTACCGCTAGTACATAAGGCAGGTATTTCTCTTGAGTTGGGGTGAGCGTTACCATGTGAATCCCATTGAACGTCTCGTTATGAAGTAAGAAAATAGCGGATTTGCGAGCAGATCACTATGCAAGCTGAGTAGTATAAGAAAGCCTAGCTCATAATAAAAGTGACTCAAAGTAACTGATATAAGATAACTTATATAAGAGCAACGATGCGAAGGGTAGCTAATAAAAAGGCAAAGAGGCGAAATATGACAAGAAATTCGATGCGTGCTAATAGCTCCTCTCTATTTACTTTGGCAGTAGAAACACAACATTGATTACAAGAGAGGACTTTAAAGTCGTTACGAGTTCTCGTTATAGTAAACCTTCACGGCAGTCATAAATACAAACCGAGGATAAATTATGAGTCAAGATAATAATAAATACGTACCACCAAAAGTTTGGACACAAGATAAAGACAACGGCGGCAAGTTTGCTAGTATTAATAGTCCAACGTCTGGAGCTCGCTATGATAAAGAGCTGCCTGTTGGCAATGCTCCGTTACAGCTGTACTCGTTAAATACGCCAAATGGTGTCAAGGTAAACATACTATTAGAAGAGCTGGCAGAGCTTGGCATTGACGGAGCAGCATATGATGCCTATAAAATCGATATTTCTAAAGGTGAGCAGTTTGGCTCAGGGTTCGTAGAGATAAACCCTAATTCAAAGATTCCAGCCTTGGTCGATCATTCTACTGATACAGCAGAGGGGCCGATAGCACTCTTTGAGTCGGGTGCTATCTTAATGTATCTAGCAGAAAAGTTTGATAAGTTCCTACCACTGGCTACTGGCAAAGCGCGAGCAGATTGTTTGTCTTGGATTATGTGGCAAATGGGTAGCGCGCCTTTCTTAGGTGGCGGCTTTGGACACTTTTATGCGTATGCGCCTGAACCTCTAGAGTACCCAATCAACCGCTATACGATGGAAACCAAGCGTCAGCTCGATGTATTAGATACGCATTTAAAAGATAATGAGTACCTGTGCGGCAATGATGAATCTGATTACAACATTGCGGATATGATTGTCTGGTCTTGGTATGGTCAGTTGGCACTAGGTAAGCTCTATGACGCGGCAGAATTTTTACAAGTAGAAGACTATAAACACTTGCAGCGTTGGGCTAAGAAAATCGCTGAACGTCCTGCGGTTAAACGTGCAGTAGCGCTAGAGCTAAAACCAATCGACTAAACTAAGTACTCAATACAGTTTAGATCTAACAGTACATTTTAAGCATAAATAAACCTTAAACACAGCAGCAAGGCTGATAAGCAAATAGCTTATCAGCCTTTTTACTTATATTCATAAAAATGAATATAATGTATGCTAGGTCTTTCTTTTGTCTTTACACAATGATACATTAGTACAACAGATAGAAACACTAGTGCGTTAAGATAGCCGGGCACCATTACAATAGACAGGTGTTTATACTTCTTCTACTGAAAGGTGATGATTATGAAAGACAATAATTATATAAACGATATGTCGCTATCAAGAGGCGCTGATTTAACTGGTGTTAGTAGGTCAGGCATTATCTATGACGATAATAAGTATGATGACAATAGCTATAAAAACAGTGCCCAGTCTAATAAAAATCCCAAAAACATCACTGTAGAGTATTATTCAGAAAACATACCTAAAAAAATAAAAGAACAATCCACCTATATGATAAAAAATAAAATATTACTGCCTGTACTTGCAGCGCTTAGTACCGCTTTATTCAGTACCACCAGTATGGCCAATACATCGACTGAGTTTACTAGTCAAGACTGGCAAGTCGCTTGTGATAATACGCGTACGTGCCGGCTGGCAGGGTATCAAGCAGAGAATAACAGTGAGTTTCCGGTTTCTATATTGCTCGTACGCCGTGCAGGTGCAAATGCTGGCGTGGATGGTAAAGTAAAGCTTGGCGGAGCAAAGGACAGCTCGTCTAAAGCCTTAATGCAGCTTGGTAATCGTCATCGCATCTCGTTGTTTATTAATGATAAGGATTATGGTGAGACGAAGCCATATTCAGCCGCTGCAGGTAACGCTGAGCTTACTCAAGCGCAGGTAACTGCATTGTTAGAAGCTTTGACCAAATCTAGCAAGATTACGTTGGCCTTGCGCAATTCACGTTGGCAGCTCTCTGACAAAGGTGCCAGTGCTGCTATGCTAAAAGCCGATGAGTTCCAAGGTCGCGTTGGTACATCCAGTGCTTTTATCAAAAATGACGATGCTGCTAAATCTAGTGGCGGTATATTACCTCCCAAAGCCGCGCCAGTACTGCAGTTCATCGTTCCAAGCGCCAAAGCGGACGATGGTAATGACAAAAAGTTTGTAATGAGGTCCTCTCAGTTGGCAGCGTTGGTAAAAGGCACAATGAAAGATGCAGACAGCGTTTGTCCCAATCTTTCAGACAAATCACCTTGGCGTATCAGTCGTCTAAATGGCTCTCAGCTGTTGGCACAGCATGAGTGCTGGACAGGCGCTTATAACGCTGGAGCAGGGGTTTGGGTGCTCAATGATAGTAAACCTTATAAGCCAACGTTGGTTACGACCAATGCTACTGGCTACGATAAAGGCAAGCTTACCTCTGTACAAAAAGGTCGCGGCATCGGTGATTGCATGAGCAAAACCGATTGGCTATGGACGGGCCGTGCATTTGAAAAAAGCCATGAAAGCACCACTGGACTTTGCCGCTTAATCGAGGCGGGCGGGGCATGGCAGCTACCTACTTATGTAACAGAAGTCAAAGTAGTACGATAGATAAATAGTGAGTAGCTCATTTGCTTTAGTTATTAAATAAAACAACTAAACTTGTTTATTATCAACACTGTTAGTGCTTATTTACTCAGTAATTGAAGAAATAGGTACATATATTTTTTTATTGTGCTATACTGCGTCGCCTCGTTAGCTTAGGCTTTCGTGAATTATGAGATTGATAACATCGCCTGCGATTTTGGGTCTAGGATGACCATAAGTAATTGTTGCCGATGATTTTGTGTACTTAAATAACCTTTAAAAATATCAGTTATTTTTGACTCATATCTTATCTACTGGCCTATAACTAGGGTCTAGATTGGTTGCTGTTTGCCTTTATCTGCTTTGGACAAAGCATTGATAATGAGCGTATATCAAGCAAGGATAAGACACTCGGCACTACCACCAAAATACGTCAGACAGCACGAACGCATTTATTATAAAGACGCTAAGCTCTATTGGCTTGGTTTCTAATTATCGACAATTTTATATTGCTCGGTAATGCTAATAAGAGCAGCGTGGTGAACGGTTATCAGTGGTATGCATCAAGTTTGCTGAATTTACAGCAACTTATACTTACCAAGGATTCTTATGACTGACATCTTATCTGCAATCGCCGCTGAAAACGGCATCATCGAAAGCACTGACACTCCAAATACTGATAACAATACTCAAGCGGCTGCTACTGACGCCACTGAAGAAAACAAAATCACTTTTACTGATCTTGGCATTGCTAAGCCAATTCTTACTGCCCTTGATCGCAGTGGCTATACCAATCCAACCCCTATTCAAGAACAAGCCATTCCTTTTGCTCTAGCCGGTCGTGACCTTTTATTGTCAGCGCAAACGGGTAGTGGTAAAACAGCGGCTTTCGTTATCCCTGTACTTGACCGTTTGAGCCGTGCGACTAGCTTTGACAAACTAACCAAAGCACTTATCCTAACGCCAACGCGTGAACTTGCTCAGCAAGTACATGACAGCGTTCGCACTTATTCTAAAGATATGCGCGGTCTATTTTGTGTACCACTAGTTGGCGGCGCACCATACAACGGTCAGATCACTGCTTTGAAAAAGGGCGTTCAAGTAATCGTTGCAACGCCTGGTCGTCTACTTGACCATATCAATGCAGGTCGCGTTGATTTGTCAAACCTAGAAGTATTGGTACTTGACGAAGCTGACCGTATGCTAGACATGGGTTTTGCTGATGACATCAGTGACATCCTTCGTGCAGCGCCAATCGATCGTCAAACGATCATGTGTTCAGCAACTTGGGATGGCCCAGTAGGTAAAATCGCTGCCAGTTTCACTAAGAACCCTGAGCGCGTATCAATCAAAGTAGAATCTGCACACATCGAAGAAAAAGTGTACTACTGTGATGATTTTGATCACAAAAACCGTTTACTTGACAAAATCGTTTGCCAACAAGATATGGAACAAATCATTATCTTTGCTGCTACCAAACGTAGCACTGAAAAACTGGCTAAACAGTTACAAGAAGCAGGCCATAAAGCAAGCTTCCTACATGGTGACTTGCCACAGAGCAAGCGTAACCGTATCGTTCAAGACTTGCGTAATGGTAAAGTAAAAATCCTAGTAGCGACTGACGTTGCTGCTCGTGGTCTAGATATCCCAGCTATCTCGCACGTTATCAACTATGACTTGCCGCGTCAGACTGAAGATTACGTCCATCGTATCGGTCGTTGTGGTCGTGCTGGTCGTACTGGTGTTGCTATCAGCCTATGTAGCATGGATGATCGTCCACAGCTTAACGCTATCAACCGTTATTTAGATCGCAAAATGGAAGTATGTGTTATCGAAGGTATGGAGCCTAAGAAAACTTACGTACCTAGCGAAAACAAAGGTAATGGTCGTGGCCGTGGTCGTGGTCGTTCTAACGGCGGTGGCGGTCAAGGCCGTGGTCGTTCAGGCGGTGGCTATGCTGGTAAATCTAGCGGTGGTGGTCAAGGTCGTGGTCGTTCAAGCGATAGCAACACTGGTCAACGCGCTAGCAATGACAGCGGTTATCAAGGTAAGCCACGTGACACGTCAGGCAAACCGAATGAGCGTTCAGGTGGCAAGCCGTATCAAGGCAAGCGCACTGGTGGCCCAAGCCGCGGTGATAGCAATGGCGTTCCACGTGGTGAGCGCGCTGCAACTGGTCGCGGTCGTCCAAGCGGTAGCCAAGGTCGTCCAGCTGGTCGTTCTGACAGCCGTGGCCAAGGTCGTCCAAACGGCGGCAACCGTGGTAACAACTCGTAATACAGCTATATTTGACGATTAAAATCGTTGATTCATTAATCGTCTAAAGATAGCACTAAAAAGGCCAGATACTTGTTATCTGGTTTTTTTTGCGTTTACCTGTTTTATATTGCTCAATAACGGGCGTATGACGTTACGTGTCTAGCCGTCACCTTGCCATTTATCCTGTCAAATACTACTCGGCAAATCCTAGCTAATATTTGATGGCTGCTTGCAGGAGTTTTTTGCCTTGTCTATACTGATTTACTTTTGCCCGTTGTAACTCTTGGAGCGCCTTGATGCCTGCCACCTCAAATTTAGCAATTGATAATTTGCCATTAGCCTTTGGCATTATCATGGCCATTATTGGTCTGGTTTTTTATACCCAAGGCTTGCCGGGTAAGTTTTGGCGTCGGTTTTATGCCGTACTACCTGGTATTGTGCTTTGCTGCTTTATACCAGCCACTTTAAACAGTTTGGGCGTGTTTGCCGATGGTGTTGGTTCGCAGATATATGGCTTTACTGCCACTTACTTACTGCCAGCAAGTTTGCTATTGATGACCTTATCCATGGATGTGCCTAAAATACTGGGCTTAGGCTGGAAAGCGATCGCTATGTTTTTTGCTGCCAGTATCGCTATCGTCATCAGTGGTCCAATCAGTTTGGGAGTCGCTAAATGGGTATCGCCTGCCATGTTTACCGATGATACTTTATGGCGTGGGTTTTCTGCTGTAGCAGGTAGTTGGATTGGCGGCGCGGCCAACCAAGCAGCGATGAAGGAGCTGTTTGGGGTCAGTGATGATTTGTTTGGTATGATGATTTTGGTCGATACCACCAATGCCTCGCTGTGGCTGTTAGCTATCTTAGTAATGGCAAAACATAGCGATAAGATAGACCGCTTTTTGCGAGCTGATACGAGTAGTATTGATAAAGTAGTCAAAGCAGTCGAGAGCTATGAGCGTGATCATGCCCGCCCAGCCACTATCAATGATTTGATGGTGATGTTTGGCTTATGCTTTGCGATGGTCGGAGTGGCGCACTTTGTCGGTGGCCAGATTGCAGATTTCTTTGCCCCTTATAGTTGGGCCGTTCAATATAGCTTTGCCAGCTCGTTCTTTTGGATGGTGGTGATTATCACTTTAATAGGCGTCATCTTTTCATTTACTAAGATTCGTCGGCTTGACCATGTGGGTGCATCAAAAATCGGCACCGTATTTATCTTTGTATTAATCGCCGCGATTGGTATGCAAATCAATCTGGCTGGAATCGTCTCACAGTGGCGACTATTGCTTATCGGTTTACTATGGATGAGCATCCATGTCGTTATCATATTTGCCGTTGCTAGAATCATTCGAGCACCGTTCTTCTTTTTGGCAGTTGGCTCTAATGCCAATACGGGCGGTGCTTCTTCTGCACCGATTGTCGCCACAGCTTTTCATCCATCGCTAGCGCCTGTTGGCGTGTTCTTGGGTATTTTAGGTTACGCAGTAGGGACATTTGGTGGTTATATCAGCACCCAATTGATGCGCTTGGTTGTGTCTTAATGTCTAAATTTTCAGTTCTTGCTGAACAAAACCCGCCTTGATGCGGGTTTTTTATTATTAATGATTGGGTGACTTGAGTTATCGTTTTGTCTATCTATGCTATTGATATGTAAGCCTAGCCATGGCCACACATGAGTACGTGTTAACCTTTCTGCTAATTAAATAAAGACAACTAATCAAGTAAAGAAAACTAAGCACGTTAGGAATAAACAACGATTCGATAGGAACAATAACGCTATGGCAAATTCAGAAAAATTAGAAGAAAAAACAAGTAAAACAAGCACAGTGAGAAATACCCTTTATAACCCTGACCAAGATAATATTCAGGTCAGAGGTGCGCGCGTACACAATTTGAAGAACGTTGATGTTGACTTACCTCGTAATGCCTTGGTGGTCTTTACTGGTATCTCAGGCTCAGGCAAGTCGTCATTAGCATTCGGTACACTATTTGCCGAGTCACAACGCCGTTATCTTGATTCTGTATCGCCTTATGCCAGACGACTCATTGATCAGGTCGATGAGCCAGACGTTGATTCTATAGAAGGGTTACCACCAGCAGTCGCTTTACAGCAGAAGCGAGGTACGCCTTCAGTGCGCTCGTCTGTGGGTAGCGTTACGACGATATCCAATGGCCTGCGCATGCTGTACTCACGAGCAGGAGAATATCCGGCAGATCAAGGAATACTATATGCCGATGCATTCTCTCCCAATACGCCAGATGGTGCTTGCCCAACTTGTTCAGGTATTGGCCGCGTATTTGAGGTCACTGAAGAGTTGCTGGTGCCAGACAATACCAAGACCATCCGTGAGCGTGCGATTGCAGCGTGGCCACCAGCGTGGCAAGGTCAAAACCTCAGTCGTATATTGACCACATTGGGCTATGATATTGATAAACCATGGCACACACTACCTAAAAAAACACGCGACTGGATTTTGTTTACAGATGATACGCCAACAGTACCTGTCTATCCTGAATACAACATTGAGCAAACGCGCGATGCGATAGAAAAAGGCGAAAAGCCAAACTATATGGGTACTTTTACCAGTGCCAAAAACTTCATTTTGCACTCTTTTGCTACCACTCAGAGCCCGCGTACTAAAAAACGCGTCTCGCAGTTTATGCAGATATCTGAGTGTCCAGAATGTCATGGTAAAAAACTAAAGAAAGAATCGCTATCGGTTAAGTTTGCAGGACTCGATATCGGAGAGCTATCACAGCTAACACTGACTGAAATGGCGGAAAAACTGGAAAAAACAGCGCGGACTAAGGTAACTGATGACACGCCAAACCGCGAAAAAGCCATCGTTGCCCAACGTATCGCCAGTGATATTCTCTCTCGTGTTGAAGCGCTGACAAGGTTAGGGTTAGGATATCTCTCGCTTGAACGTACCACACCGACACTCTCTCCTGGTGAATTACAGCGACTGCGTTTGGCCACTCAAATTCGCTCGCAGCTGTTTGGCGTGGTGTATGTTCTTGATGAGCCATCAGCAGGTCTGCATCCCGCTGATACTCAAGCATTACTAGGTGCATTGGATGAGCTAATCGCAGCTGGGAATTCAGTATTTGTTGTTGAGCATGATGTTAGTGTCATCAGACATGCTGATTGGGTAGTCGATGTCGGGCCAAAGGCAGGCACGCATGGTGGCGAGATTGTCTATAGTGGCCCTATAGATGGACTTCGTGAGATTGAACAGTCGCATACTGGTCAATATCTCTTTGCCGATGCGACATCTAACGCACAGTCAAAATCTAATACAAGGCAGCCAGCAGCCTGGCTTAAGCTTGCCAATATTGAGCGAAATAACATAACAGGATTAGACGTTGAGTTTCCGCTTGGGGTAATGACCAGTGTCACAGGGGTCTCGGGCTCAGGCAAATCAAGTCTCGTCAGTCAAGCGTTGGTAGAGCTTATCAATGAAGCCTTGGGGCAAAAAACAGTCACAGAATCGCCTGTCGGTGAGGCGGACTTACTTGAGCAGGAGCTTGAGTCAGTAACTGGCGGTGAAATCGTCGCTGGCATGGAGCATGTCCGACGTCTCATTAATATTAATCAAAAAGCAATTGGTCGTACACCGCGCTCTAACTTGGCAACCTATACGGGTCTGTTTGATGATGTGCGGAAGATTTTTGCGGCGACTAAGCAAGCAAAATCTCATGGCTATGATGCTGGCAGGTTCTCATTTAACACGACCAAAGGCCGCTGCCCAAATTGTGAAGGGTTAGGGTTTGTCAGTGTTGAGCTGTTGTTTCTACCAAGCGTCTACGCGCCTTGTCAGGTATGTCATGGGCAACGCTATGACGAGGAAACGCTGGCAATCACTTATCGAGACAAAAACATCGCTGAAGTATTAAACTTAACGGTTGAAGCAGCCCATGAATTTTTCGTCGATGAAGCGCCTATTTTGCGTGCATTAGAAGCGTTGCTACAAGTTGGACTTGGTTACTTACGTTTGGGTCAGCCTGCCACTGAATTATCAGGTGGCGAAGCACAGCGTATTAAACTTGCCACCGAGCTGCAACGCACGCAGCGAGGCGACACACTATACATATTGGATGAACCAACCACTGGCCTACACCCTGCTGACGTGTCTATGCTTATGACGCAGCTGAACGGTCTTGTCGATGCGGGCAATACCGTCATCATGGTTGAACATGATATGCAGGTGGCGAGCAATAGTGACTGGATTATAGATATTGGGCCAGGGGCGGGCGATGCGGGTGGGATTATTGTCGCACAAGGTACGCCATATGACGTTGCCCAATCAAAAGACAGTCGTACTGCAGCGTTCTTATCGATTTAATTAAAATATAGTTCCGAGCTAACATGCTTTACTTGAATGAGTATTAGAAATAGGATTTTCTAATACTCATTTTTTATAAATATAAAGAAATATCTATGCAGGTGTCTCTTGCTGTACTTGCAAACGCTCAATTCTATCTAGATAACTATGTCCCAACTCTGGCTCTGCCGAGGCTATCCAAGCGGCATATCCTGACAACGTATTTAAAGTCTCATCAGCACGCAATTGCCCGCCTGCCTCTAAATTATGTACCGCCGCCCGCAACATTTTTTTGATTTGACGAGATACCCTGGGTACGCCTTGTCCATTGACCACCATGCCAGTAACGTTATGCTGATTGCCTTTACGAATCACATGTGTCTTATCATTATTCAATGCAAAACCTTCTTCGCGTAATATCTTATGGACTGAGCCGAGCAGTTGTCCGATTAGCCTGTTGTGCTGCGCATCGGCTTGTTTCTTTGCGGTGCTGGTCGTGGCTTTAATCGTTGTTTTAGCCTTCGATTTGGGTTTGACGTCTTCAATAGCAGGAACACTAAAGGTCAAGTCGTCGGCGTAACGACTATAACGTAGCCCCAATTTTTCTGCTAACCCTGTCAAGCGGCGGTCCAGATTTAAGCAAACAATGTTCGTTAATGCAGGGCTGGTAGGCGCGCCTTGTGGCAAGGCTCTATCACCTAATGCCACATAGTAGGTAACGCCATCTTGCTGTACCACTTGCCTAGGGGACTCCGTACAGAGTAATGCCAGTAATGTCGAAATTTGCTCTGGGTAGCCAGCATGACGAAAGACCCCTTTGACACGGCGCCAGCTCACGCTAGGAAAGAAATCTTTGACATCAAGCTTAATAAGGAGCTCACTATTGCTATGTACTGCCGCGTTGGTCACGATGGATTTTCCGCGTACAAAGCCATGGGCGGCACCATGCGTCGTTAAGTTATTCAAAATATTATGCAAAATCCAGCGTTGTACAAACTTCAAACGTGGTATCGGCGACCATATTTGACGTGCTGTCCCATTGCGTTTGGCAATAGTAAAATGCGAATAAGACAGATTGGTGGCAACTTCTCTTTGATAGCACAATCCTTTTAACTGCGGAATGGAAAGGTTAACCGCTTCTGCTAACTCATTATGTTTATGCAGCAATGGCAGTTTGTTTTCAATCAGCCGATTGGCCGCGTCTTTTACGTCCCACTTATCGATACTGGTATCGTCCGTCCAATATATATGACGACCAAGATAAACCATGTGATGCGCTTTGTATGCTTGCCAAGCAGCTTTTTTGAGACTTTTTTCTTCAGCCGCCTCTTTTTTCAAAGCTTTTTTATAGCGATCCCGTTCTTTCGGGCTCATATTGTCGACAGGTTGACGATCGACCATAAAGCCTTGACTTACTAGCTGCTGCTGAACATATTGGTAACGTCCGCCCGCCAGCTCAATATCTTGCCATAGTTGCTGCCACTGACGCTCAAAAGGAGTGGGTGCTGGCTCAGGGCTGATGTAATCGTTATTGTTGGCTGTGTGTGTGGTCATACCTTACATCCCTTGGTTTTCGATAAAGCCTTTGGCTTCAAATCTGGCAATATGTTGTAAAAATGCGGCTTTGGCTTGAGCAGGTTGGTTAAACACGAAATGCTGATGTGTACTGTCATCACCCGTGGTCTGCTCGATCGTTATTTTTTTATGTGCGATGGTCAGATAGATATAAGTAATACAAGTCTCGTCTGTTGTAGCAATCACTTTGTCTTTGATACTCTCTTTTATATTGTCTGTCTTATTATCTAATGATGGTTTTGCTAGCTGTGACAACGCAGATAAGTCCATCACCAGATCTGAAGGTGCTATGATTGCCTCGTTTTTATACTGAGTGGCAACTTTAGTGGAATGGCGAATAGAGTGGCTAATAGGGTGACGAACAGGAACACGCTGACTCAATATACGGGTGTCATGCCAGCTGTCATTTTTGGCAGTGTTACTGTCGTAATTGTTATAACTCAGACGTAATGCAATAAGATGCGCGCACACGCCTTGTGTGAGTCGGTGCTGCAAGTACTGCGGACAGCTACATTCTGCCTTGGTGACTAGCCCTTCATCGCCTAATTGCAGCTGGCTGTAATAGGTTCGTCTGTCTTCTTCGACATGAATATCTGCACGAATGGTAATACCTTTGACAGCGACAGTCTCGACGGAAAATTTCTGCACGGCATCCGTACGGCTAATCAAATCAAAAGCCTGCTTTTCTGCTTCGTGGTGATAAGCGAACTGTGCCATATCAAGCGGCACTTGGCTCAAAGGTCTGTAGTGATACAGCTGCGTCGCCATCTCATAGCGAATTAAGCCTTGCTGAGTACCTGACAGTAACCACTGCTGTACTTGTGAGTGAGAAACAGGCACAGACGTTAATGAAGCATCTGCTGATAGCGACTTTACCAAATCTTCTAGCGTACTAGGGGTATTTTCCAGTGTCTTAATTAATACAGACAAGCCATTATGCTCATCGTTATTATCATTATTACTATCATCTAAGGTTGCTTTACTACTGTCTGATAACCCTTCAATAGCAGCTAATGTATTTTGCAGTGGGCGCTTTGGCAGTAACAAGTCAAAGTTTAATGACTGTGACCAGTTGGCTTGGCTAAAGCCTGTCATAGCAAAGGTAAAATGAAAGCCTTTGCCTTTTAGTGTCCAATAGCTTGGCATGCCTTGACCCAGTAGCGATACCGAAACGCTGTCAGTATGCGGCAACAGACGTTTTAATAGGCTGAGACGACGGCGACCCCATAAGCGAATGAGCTTTGCTTGTTGACCTTGATAGGGTTTTTGCTGTTGGCTAACTTGGCTGGTGACAGTAATATCAAAAGGCTCTAATATAATCACTGGCAGCTGCTGAGGTCTAAGCTCAATCAATAATCCACGGCGTTTGCCTTTAATGTCAGCATGCATACGCAGCTCAAACAGCACGTTGTACAGTGCGATTGGATCAAGATGGATGGTGTCTTGTGGCAATTGACCTGCAGACTGTACTTGCAGCAGTGCTCTGATCCAGCTTTTGGGCACATTGATGCGCTTTTCTATGATCTGTTTTTTTACGGTGGGCGTAGTTACTGTACTATCAGTATCTGCTTCAGCGGTCTCTGGCATGGTTTCGAGTAATTGTAAGCCGACCGCTTCATGACCAATGTCTAATATCGTTTGTTGATGATCTCGTATTTTCTCAATACCGTTAAACAAAGCCGCACTGTAATCAATACTGGTGGTGCCAAGGGTAGCTTCGGCATTTTGCTCAAAAATCTCATTGGTCAATGTCAATTGAGCATAGCAGCCTTCATCACGGCTAAATACCTCAAAGCTAACACCTTGCTCATGCACCTGAATAATCGGGTCCAAAATACAAAAAGCCAGTGGGTCATTGTCGAACAACCACGTGAAATAATCACGCTGCGCAGTAAATAGGTTTTTATTGCTGCTGGCACGGCGCATCTGCATAAATACCGTGTACGCTGAGCGGTCTTTTGGCACATAGCGATAATCACTACTGACCACATCAAATAGGGCTAGCAAACTGTCACGAAAGACAAGGGGAGACTTGACCTTACCGTGGAAGTTAACCTCCGATCGATTCAGCTGAGCAAATAGTGCCACATGCTGAGTGTGTTCGCTTGTTTGCGCCTCCGACAGTGAGTCTGACGATTCGTTAACTTGACTGATTTGGCTAGGTGCGGCGTAGTCTAACTGCATCATCAGGCCATCAGTGTTTGCTACTATTTCTGACTCTGTTTCTGATGCTTGGTCTAATTGATTGTCTATAGTCATTGACTGTCTCCTTCACCCTGATTGCTTTTTTGACTGCTGTCCTGACTATATGCCAACGGACGCTTTTGCTGTGCTCGTATCATGGCACGTTGCCAGCGGCGTAGTACTTTATAAGCAAGCTTCTGAATGTCTGAGTTTTCATGTGTCATGAGCGTCGTCAGCCATTGTTCAATATTTGGGTTATATAGCTGCCCAAGCGCTTCGATAGCACGGATACGAACCGTCATCTCCATGTTGTCATTACTTGCACAATAATAAAGTGCATCAGCGTCTTTTGCTCTGATCCATTGTAGCAGCTGTTGATTGATTGGTATCTCGGTAGACGAGCCCTTATGCTTCAGCGCATTCTTTACTACCGTTATTATGGATTTTTGGGTAGATGTACCGCTTTGTTCAATACGAGTTAGTAGCGTTGATAGTAAGGTTTGGTTATCATAAGTGAGCGGCGGTTGAACCGTAGTTGATACGCTGCTCAATGTTGGCACTATATTTGATAACACCTTATCTTCAGCGACTGGTCTGGCCAGTAGTGCCAATAGCGCTTGCTGCCACCAACCACTAACAGTCGTAGAAAGCAGTGGAATAGAAGTGATGGTCAATGGTTGACGAGAATCATTGAGCCAATCAAGCATTGCCTCGATTTGCTTAGTAGCCGCTTTATCGACAGCACCTTTGGCAGTTGTAATGGATATATGACGCATGATTAGCCACACCAGTTGTCTGATGGTGGTACCCACTTGCTCAACCATGCCAATCCACTGACTATTATTGATGGTCGTTGGGCTGCGGTTGATGGTGTCGATAAGCGTGTGCCATTGCTCGCTTGCAGTGTCAAAACGCTGCTGCAACGTCGCAACCATTTCTTTGTCTAAATAGTTAGTTGGATATTGGGTCAGATAACACAGTCCAATATGCTGTGTCAGGGGATTACTACTGGTAATTAACGCGGTAAGCTGTGATGTTGGCATATCTTGCTTGGCCATAATGGCATTTTGCAGTGCCATCAGGGTATCGGCTGGCAAGTGCTCACCATGCTGCGTGATGAATGTTGCCAGCTCATCGATGCTGCTATTATCAATAATACGCTTTAGGCTCAAGCGCTCCGTCTCTTCTACAAAGTCATCATTATGGCTTTGGATGGCTGCCCAATCATAAGGATAAATCTGCGACGCGAGACTACCCCAGGTTTTCTGTGCCGCAGTATAAGCTACCATGAGCACAGCACGATCTAGGTTGCTCGTTTTTAAAATATCTAAAATTAATGCTTTATTGGCATCGTTACCATTCATCTGCAGTAGCCATACCGCATGCCTTTGTGGACGGAAGAATATGGCTTTATCGATATGAGTGCGGATATAGCTGCGGATTTGTTCCCAAGCAGGCGTTGTGTTGAGCCAGCGCAGTCCATTTAACCAATGGACAATGGCGGGATTGGTGAAATGGACTGCGGGGTCTGACAAGTGCGATTTTAATAGCTCAAAAATATGCGAACTATGCTCAAAGTCACCACCTTGTGCAAGGCGACCTAAGGCTTCACTGGCCACGTCTTGTAAGTAGTGCTCGTCGTCCTCGGCCAGTTTGATTAACTTATCATAGGCTTTGTATAAGGTATGAACCTGTAAGTTTTTATCGGCATTGTCCGCAGGTGAGCTAGCATTAGGCGAGTCAGCATTTTGATTTTGGTTTTGATGGTCACTGCTGCCTAGTAGCTCGCCAATGGCTAACACACTGCAGCTGCGGAACTCAGCATCAGGGTTGTAATCTATCGTGGCCATCAAGATGTTGACTCCATCAGCGTGACCGCACTTAGCCAGTCCTTCAGCCGCGGCAAATTGCACATCAGCGTCTTTATTACGCAGGGCGTTTTGTAATGAGGCAATGCTGCTATGTCGTCTTTTGGCTCGATATGCCAGTGCCTCGACCAATTTAAAGGTATGGTTAGCTGGCATCTGCTCGTAGGTTAATGCTAAAGCGCTATCAATGCGCGAGGATAAATCACTGTCATCCGATTGCACCCATGCAAGTGACGGTAATAGCTGCGCGGCAAGCGCATAATCACTATGATTCATAAGCGTAGTAAACAGTGACAGCAAGACTTGCGAGTCTCTAGGGTGCTGACGTTGTAACCAGCGCGTGTCTTCACGCTCGTCTAGGTAGTCATCGATGTTTTGATCGTAACCGCTGATTTTCACTAAAGTGTCAAATAAGTATTTACGCTCCTCTTTATGCTTTTGCGGCGTGTGCTCAAACAGGTTCTCTAAACGCTGTAGTAATGGTGCGACCAGATGCGTATTACGCAGGTCAGCGATATCACTATAAATAAACTGTTTAGGTTTGTTGATATGTGGGTCATCAAGTAAGGCTAATAATCGTAAGTGCGCTTCATTGGCGACCTGTTCAGCAGTCGCAATATCAAAGCTACTCTTTAAATGACCTTCTAAAGTGTTCTTATTGATGAATTGGTACGACGTGAGTGCCTCAGTAAGTAATTTCCAGCTACGATATCTCTCATTACTGGACTGAGCGTCTTCAGCAAAATCAAACAAGCTATCAAATAGCGTGCTGTCCGCAAAGAGTACGTCATGAAACTCGATCAGTTGACTCAGTGCTTGATATTTTGCATTCCAATCATCACTCTTCACAGCATGCAGCAAAAACGTCAGCTTTTCTTGGCACTGCACTGACGGCGATTGACTGTTTGCAAAGGGCGTGACGATGACTTGTTTCCATTCAGCAACGATCTGAGGCAGTAACGACTGACAATAAGTCTGTAGCCCAAGCAAGCTGGCTGGCAGATGGCCTAGTCGGCCTTTTAACAGCTGATAGGTCTCTTCTGCTAAGGTGTGATTATTGGTTTTTAACAAATCAATGAGTTGTTGATCAGCGCTACCACTGACAGTCGCTGTATCCGATGGTTTGCTTTGCTGCTGTACGGCATTGTTATTTGCGGTACCTAGCAATAGATCCAAGCCGCGTTTGACCATATCGCGGTAGGGCGTGCTCATGGCATAGTCAGCCAGTTTTTTGGCTGGCATGTCCAGCTTATACAAGCATGCCCAAGCCAGCTCACGAGTGTCAAAACTACTGTGGTTGAGTAGTGGCAACAACACGCGACTGGTACTGTCTCGCCAATCCTCATCGTTATTAGTGTTGTTATTGGTGTTAAGCTGCGATGATTGAGTAGCAAGCCACATTAGCCCTCGAATGGCTTGGTCTGTGGTGCTGCTATTAGCATAATAATCATCGCCTGCGCGTATGACGCCAATCCAAGCGCCAAAAGCAAGGGACTGGTATGGATAATGCACCTCAGAACTGTCTTGTTTGTCAGTAGGAGAGCTATCGCCTGCCATATTAACGGTGGCCGTAACTGGGTGAGCACTTAACAATGCCTGCAAACTGCGTTGCCATTTTTGTAATGTCTCAAAAACATCGTCCTCATCGTCATAATAATCATGAGCGAGTAATTCAGATAAGTTACAGATAATATCGATAGTTTGGGCGCGTACCAATGGCTGCTGATGTCGACTGAGGTTGGCGAGCTGTTGTAAGTTTTCGGTACTCACCGTCGTTAGAATACTTGCTCGGATAGAGGCCGTATTATTCGACTGTCCTTTAACACCACCTTTATCTGCCGCGTTTGGTATAGCATCCATCATCATCGTGATGACTTCAGAGTGAGACGATAAAACACTGCCTAATTGACGTGACAAGTAATCACTTAGGTACTGCCACGTTGACGATAGTGCTTGCTGGTTATTAGGGTGTTGTACGTTATTTGGGTAACGAGCGAGTATGTTGGCGTAGACTACTGCCGTGTCATTATCAGCAAAGCTTAATGTTTCTATCAGTCGATTGGGCCTGACAGTGCTGGTAGCGGTCTTTTCAGGAGCTTGCCTGCCACCTTGCAAGCCATTCTGTAAATCATTAAATATCAATAACAGTCTGGCTGCTACTGCATAGGACTCTGACTCAAACAAAGGCTGTAATTGTCGTGCATGTGTAATACCTAAACCGTGCTGCGCTTGAAGCCAATAAACAGGCATTTTTGATGCTACCAGATTGCTATTGTCGATATTGCCATAAATATCATGAGTCAACAAAGCCTGCCCACGCGTATCACCTAGGATAGCCAAACCAAAATTGGCACAATGGCAAATAATGGGGCTCTCATCTTTTTGCCATTTGAGCAGCAGATCAATATCGTTTACAGTCACCATGAGCGTGAGTGTTGGAGCAAGTGATTTAAAATCGGCGTCAGGGTGGTTTAAATATTTATCGTACCAGTTAAGCGCGTTGTATGTTGAGGGATAAGCTAGCTTTGATAAACCAAATAATGCTTGGCCTACATGACTGTACCACTGAGTATATGTTTCACTTTTTTTGTCCTGAGAGGGTATTGGTAGATCTAAGTAATGCTTAAAGACTTGGTACGCTTGCTCATCACTTCGCTTTGCCTGTTCTTCGTCAGCATATAAACGAGATTGGCTGGCCAGCAGTTGAGCGACTGTTAGCTGAATATCAGGATAAGGACTGTTGAGGGCCGCGGTAATCAATGCTTCGTGATGATTCGGTTGATCATCGGTGCTACTATCATCTAGGCTACTGTAATCCGCTAAAATAGTAGGCTGTAAGTCTGTCAGCGCCAAAGCGACCGTCAAAGCTTGTTTACGTAGCTCAATACTGTCATCAGCGAACATAGCCACGATAGCTGGCATCAACTGTGTCAGCTGAGTCGTATTCGCTCTGGCTTGCACTGTCGTAAGGGCCAGTTGCTTGGTATCAGCATAAGGGCTGGCAAGCGCGCTCAACATGACGTCAGCAAACCCTAAATGCTTGCTTTGCTTAAGTGCGATGTCAAAGGCTTGTTTGCGAATAGCGGCAAACGTATCTGAAAAGAATAGGGTCAGGACAGCTTGATTGGTCTTTTGACTATCAGTTTCTTCAGTTTTATTCGTTTTATGCTTCGAGTTCATCGCTAGCAACAGTCGTTGCCATTCTTCTATCGCCACTTGGTGCACATCTTCAAAAAGGCTTTGCTGCAATAGCTCAATAATGTCAACGATAGCACTGTCAGAAACATTTTTAGAAATATTGTCAGATGACTGCTTAAATTGGCGGTTTAATAGAACTTTAACCACTTCTAACCGAATACTGGTAAAAGGGTTGTTCAATGCCTGTAGCAGTATGTCTGTCATCTCTGACGACATCTGAGTGCTTTTGTCACCACTATTTGAGCTATCTGCTGCAACATGCTTTAAAAACAGTGCTAAAGACTGCTCGTGAATATCTTGATGTTTAGAAGCAAAACCTGTCGCTGCCCAAGACAATGCATTGTCTGCCAATTTGCCATAGGCTTGCATGGCGACTTGGCGCACGCCAGCGTCCTTATCATCTAGTAATGTCGGTAGGACTGCTTTGGCGTCTTCTATATTTAAATGACCAAGCGCTGTGGCGACACCAGCACGGATGATGGCACTGTCATCATGGCTCATTAGACTAATCAGGGTGCCAAACGCTCGTTTGTCTTGTAGGCAAGCCAGCGTATAAGCCGCTCGGAAACTGATATCTTCGTGACTATTGCTTAAGCTTTGTAATAATGGCTCTAACGTGTCATTGCTTAGCTTTATAGATTCAGCAACAGGCTTCTTGGATTTGGCCGTTTTAGCCTTACTTTTAGATGCTTGGGTACTATCTGCTTGCGAGATAAAATCTTGCGTAGATAAGGTTAAACGGATCGCCTCATCGGATTCTGATTGTTTAACACTCTTATCATTTGCCGCTGCGTTGCTAGCATTATCTAGTAGCGTGCCGCGCAGTAAGCGAAAGTCATCAAAATCAGTCAGGGTACGTAATGTTTGCGTGTCACCTTGCTGTTTCAATGCCTCTATCAACTTAGGCTGAGACAACAATGAGACGTAAAACGCCGTTTGCCTAATCTCTGTATTACGATGATTCTGTAGCAGCATCAACTGACGCGAGACTTCAAGATGGTTTAGCATACCGCGCTGATACAGACGAATCAGTCCTGATTGGACAATGTCTGACTGATTGCAGTCTAATGCCATCAAATCTGCTTGAGGGCTGTTGTCAGGCAATAGTGTCTCAAGCGAGGCCAATGCTTGCTTACGAATATTTGCAAAACTGTGTGACAACGCCTCTCTTAAAATAGGCAAGATGCGGCGCTGACTAGTGGCATCCTTCATCGCAACCTTTAAGTAACCTTGTAACGCAGAAGCCACCACTTCTTCGTAGTAACGGTTTTTAAAGGCTTCTTCTAGATAATGCAGCGGTCGCTTCGCCGTACTTGCGCGGTCGGCCAAGGCATGAAAAGCAGCAAGGCGTACTTTTGCACTGTGCGCTGAGCTTAGTTGCTGCTCTAAAACCTGTGCAGTTTTATCAAGATTAGTAGTCGCAACCCACTGTACCAATTGCAATGCTTGGTTAGCCGTGAGCGTGTCGCTATCAGCAAGTAATTTTTTAACCAGCTCTAACGTTTGGTTATCTGCTTGCGCCTGTAGCAGCGCTAGACCTTCTTTAAACGACACATCATTATTATTTGACGTATCTGTCAGTAACTGGCTGATTCTCTGATAGCCGTCTTTGATGATATAAGTGACTGGGAGCAACTTACTGTTTTGTGCCGTACTATTCTGTGACGTACTTTTAGTATGGTCAATAGGTATGAAACGTAAGCTCTGATCGGCACTGACGACGATGAGCGTTGGTTGTTCAGCATAAGAAGATAAGACGATCTGTCGAGCCTTGGTTAGATCCTCTTTACAGCTGTTTGGCTGACCTTTATCAAATGCCCATGATTTAACACTCTTGTCATCAGCGGCAGTGAACAACCGTGTGTCTGAGACACAAAGCGCCGTGATCATTTCGCTGTGTTGGCTAGACTTGGCTCTATCAACAGGGTGCAGATCGCCTTGGACATGAGTACGGTATAAGCACTTATCTGCGCCTGCTGAGAAGAAGTGCTGCCCGACTGGCTCAAAACAAAGCGCGTTCACTTTACCTTGGTGGAGCTGTTTGCGGCTACTTAGAGTGAGCTGGACACCATCTGAGGTCCATTGATAGCTACTAACATCTCCCGTTTTATCTGCCACGACTAACCACGAACCATCACTTGAGGTTGCTAGCGCTGTTAATGCAGACTCCTTACTTGATGCTGCTATAGAAGACGAGTAAGGCTCAACGATGACAGTACTGCTGGCTTGACTGTCCTGATAAGGCCATACGACAATGTATTTTGGATATAAGATAGCCAAGGCATCTTGTAGTTGTGCCATTGCTACGGCACGGCCTATATCATCGTTATTATTTTTAGGTGCATCGAACAAGGATGTAGCACTGGTCTTCTTAACTTTCTTTGCTTGCCAATCCGTTTGATAAAGATGACCATCATCACCAATCATCACAATAGTGCTGTCATCTATTTTGGTGATCGCTTGCATCGCACAAGGCAGCGCTGTTGTCGATAAGCTGAATTGCTCACCTTGTTGATCAAGGACGTATAAGACCGTAGCAGATGCTCGCTGCTGGCGAGTAATAAAAAGACTGCGCCCATCTTGCTTGGTTGTCTTTTGAGTTGCCGCTTGGGTGCTGTTGGCCTTACTGACTAAGCCAATAATTTGACCCCAATAGGGGAGTGTTATTGTTTTCATGGTGTTATCTCAGTTGAGGTGACGTCATATTTTTTTTGAGTATTTTTTTCGAATATAAAAGCTTGCTAGTAGCTATTTATCTATATCTGTTTGCCAAAGCCGTTAAGCCGATGCCACTGGCTGCAGATTTTTACATAGCTCAGGATAGCGATGCAATAGCCGTGTGACGGCAACCAAACACGCATGACGCTCCATCTTGCCTGCCGAGTGCGTAAAGGTGAACAGTGTGGGCATAATGAGCGCCGCAAAGGTGCTGTCAGCCAACGCCACATCACGAAAGGTCTCAATCAACGCCAGTTTGGCACGACTCGCAGATATGGGTTTTAGTGTGATATTGCTATCTGACTCAGATGTATCTGATGACTGTGGTGATGCTGAGTTTTTATCTGAGTAACGTTGATTTTTGTGCTTATTACTGTCACTAGTACTTGGCTCTTGCGAACCGCCTAGACGACCAGGTGGTAGCTCAAAGAGACCACGGCGTAGCAGCATTAGTAGCTGATCAGCTTCTGCAGGCAAGCTTGCCAAACGTTTATCTGACTGCTCTGTTATGACTGGTTGTGCGCTGTTGTCTTTATCTCGTGCAGCATCTTTATCTTTACTATCGCTACTGGCTGGTTGCCAGTTTGGAGACACGTGACGCGTCTTGTAGTGTTTCCATAGCATGGTCACGGCAGCATAACGTACTTCATGGTCTGTACTTTGGGTCAATCGATATAAAGACTGCACATCTTGGAAATTAGCATGACGCTGCAGCAAGGTGATACCGATTTGGCGAGCGACTCGCGCTTTGCTTTCAATCAACGCATTCAACATGCCAGCATTCAACTGTGCTGACTGAACGTGGTAACGTCGATTGGCAACGGATGGCTTATCCAATAGCGCACGCTTTAGCAGTTGAGTGATATCCGTATAGGGAGATTCTGCCATCATCAGCCATAGGGCTGGCGTTGTTTGCCACGTCGCCATCTCATACTTACTCAGTAATAAGCCAAAGTCTCGCAGCTGGCTGTTACGGTGTTGCAATAAAGGAATGACGCGCTCCGCATTAAAGAATGAAGAAGGGATAATCGCATCAGGATCGACTGGTCTGTCTGTCAATGCCATGCAAATCTGTTCATGATGATGACTGAGGTAGCTGATCGCAAGCTCACTGATAGGTGCAGTAGCATCATCTGTTGCCATATGCCACAGTGCATTGGCACCTGCAAAAGTATCGTCTTCAGACACCTCTCGTGATTGACCGCTTAGCATCTGTAAAAAAGCGGTTTCGGAAATAATCTTTAGCGGCGCACCATCAGCGATTAAGCTTTCGGCTTTAACTTGCTTGCTACCTTTACGGCCATTACCGTATAACGGTGAACCATCATCACCGATGACTAAGTAATCTAACTTACCGTTGACAGCACCACTGATGGCACCATTAGCCGCTTTCACAACTTTTTCGGCCTCGCCACGAGTCATACTTTGCATCTTGCCTGTGAATAAATAGCGTTGGCCGGTTAAATCTACTTCAGTAGCGGCACTGCTATCAGAACCTTTATTGTCAATGCTATTACTGGAAGCGTTGTCAGTAGAGGCGTCTTCATTACTGTCAAGATATGCGACAAAGTCGGCAGGCAAGAACCCTTTGTTAATGCGCTCAATAGCAAATTCACGGTAGAGTGCTTGTTCGCTATGCGCAAGATTCATAAGCCAGTCGAAACCTAAATCTATCGGCGCAAACCGACGCACATCAGACAGCCAATCTCGCACGTTTTCTGCTAAATACTCATCAAAGGCCAAGTGCTTTTGCCAGTTTTTAATAAGAGTGTCAGCAGATTTTAATTGTTCAATATATTCACTTACCTGCCAGTCAGGCTCATAGGCAAGTGCATGCCAATAACTCATATCAAGCGTCGCCGCTGACAGTACATCTTCATCAAACCAATCGGTAATAGTGGATTGCGACAGTGGATGTAATAGCAGCATTTGCCATACTGCCGCGTTTACTTGGCTCAAATCCAAACGTCTGAGCTGATCCAACGCAAAGTCCATGCAGTCGCTATCGTTATAAGCAGAGAAGTCTTGTTGCTCTGGTATGTCTAGCTGCTGGGCAACACGAATAAAGTATTCAGTCCCTAGCTCTTTGGCACTATAAAGCTCAGGCAGTTTTTTTATTGCAAATTTTACGCTGTGTGTTCTACCGCTAGTCAATCGTTCAAAAAACCACTCAGGGGTCAAATCACGCCTTGTAAAGTGTTTGCTAAGTTGTTTACTCGCCGTTTGATAGTGATGCTCTGTATCTAACAGCTGACCCCAACCGTTGACACCAATATCAGCAACAGGGTCACGACTCAGGATACTATTGATGGCAAATGCTCTAACAGGTTCATAATCTGACATGGCAAGCAACATCAGCTCAGTGAGTGATAAGTCCTGAGCGTAGCTTTTGGCATAGCCAATCGCATATTGATAGGCGGCAGGATAGTGTGAATGGAGTAGTTGTAGCACCACTTGATGCAAGCCCAATGTTTTAAATTTAGACTTTTCAAAATGCGGTGAATTTTCTAATAGCCAAACAATCATCTCATCACGCGCTTTACTGTGCGCTTGTCCAGCAGATAGATATTGTAGCGTCTCACCACTCACATCACGTAGTTGGGTTTTGAAATCGTGCTTTAGGCTATCGGTTGCGAACTGTCTGACAGCCTCATTTTTGGCAATAGCCAATAGCTGGATAAGTGGTTCAGGGTCTCGTTGCCACGCCTCAGAGAACGCGCGACCTTTGGCATCAAAGAGCTTGCGAGGTGAGCGACTGCTGAATCGATTGACGCCATAATCAAGGCTGTTATGGAAACAGATGTGATTGAGTACCCAGCTGTTCGTTTGTGCAAGGCTACCTGCCGTCATGGTTTCGTCATAGCTGGCGAGTACACAGACGGCAGCATCAATATAGCCAATCGGCATTTGCTGACCCAACTGCCGCAGATAACGCCATGCTCTAAGGCTCATATAGGTTTTGGTGGCGAGACTGACCGCAGAGTTGGCGGTTTGATTGAAACGCTGTAAATCAATCTTGGCGGCTATTTGTCCAAATATCTCATAATCTTGAGAAAATTCAGCTTGCTTATAAATACGCTTTAAACCCTTCCACGCACCATAGCTGACTGGCAAAGCCGTAATGGCTTGTTTTAAGATGGCTCTAGAGTACGCGCTGCCATCTTCCCACAGTGCGGTCAGTGTTATATGGATCTTATAGCGATCTGGGAGAGGGTAAACGCCTTCGTCTGCTTCCAATTTGGCAATCATTGCCACGCGCTCTGCAAACTGTACTTCGGGATGTTGCTCCCGAAATTGATGACTAAATATCTTATCTAAAAACCGATCAAAAGTAAGCTCATGCTCAGGGATGGGCGACTCAGGAATATCATCAACTTGTGTTGCTAATAAACATAACTTATCAACCAAGCTAGGATCTTGGGCTTGCCAAGCTTGCTGAATTTGTGCGAAGGACAGACTCATAGAAATTTGCCTTAATTTTTATTTTGTCGGTGCGCGTAATTTTGTAGCATTATAAAAGCGCGTTTCACAGAAAATATCAAGGACTTTTGTAAGGAAATATATGGACTGCGACATATAGCGTCGCGCATGATTTTATTTGCAATTATATATTGACAATAATAACTGTGATGAGGCAAACTTAACGAGTTGTGAGATTTAGCGTTTCACCGTTTACGGTGAGGGGCGACGTTGCGTCGTCCACGAGTCAAGCCATTACATTTTACCCAAGGAAGACTGTTTCAGTCCTGCTAATACCTAGATAACGGCCCTAGTGTCATTAGCTCGCTGGCGCAATCACGCAATCGTGATTGAGCTAATGCACTAGGGCCGTTATCTAGGTGCAGTCCAGTGAGTCTTCCATGTACCAGGTCATGAGGTAGATTACACAACAATTGAGTGTGACATCGCTATGATGACATTCAAGGCCTTTAAAGCAAAACCGGATTAGGGCTGTTTATTCAGCGCTATTCCGGTTTTTTATTGCCTGATTATTAGTTGATAATAAAAAAGCCCTTTGTGATAGACAAAGGGCTTTTTAGTGCAGAAAATATGATTTTATACGGAACTATTTATCCCCAATAACCATCAGGACATTTAGGCAATTCAACTAACGTGCGACGTAACGCATCTGACCATTGATGACGGATGGTGTTAAAGTACTCGTCACGCTCATCAATACGTCGGCCGTTGGGCAGAGCTAGGCTGTCATTGTCATAAAGTACAAAATCTATCGGCATACCGACTGATAGATTTGAGTGAATCGTGGAATCAAATGATAGCATTAATGCGCGGGCTGCGTGTCTTACATCCGTGTTATAGCTGACAGAACGATCCAAAATAGGTTTGCCATATTTGCTTTCACCTAATTGAAAAAAGGGCGTATCTTCTGTGGCTTTGATGCAATTGCCTTCAGGATAAATCAGGTATAGCTCAGGTGGCTGTCCTTTGATTTGACCGCCAAGCATAAACGAGCTGGTAAAGGCGCCATCGCGACTAGAGTTAGCGACTGCTTTTGCATGGTTCATCTTTTCACGCATACATTCACCAACCATTTGCGCAGCATCAAACAACGTCGCTACTGTGTTGAGGTTACTCTCAGCACGCTGGTCAATGTCGCTTTGTAGTTTATTGAACACTGCCTGCGATGTCGCTAAGCTGCCAGCTGTCTGTAGCACCATAAAGCGCTCGCCTTCAACGCCGTATTGATACAACTTTCTGAATGTCGATATGTGATCAACACCGGCATTGGTGCGCGTGTCACTGGCAAAGACCATACCGTCTTTTAGACGAATGGCAGCACAATAAGTCATAAAATACCCTTGATGAATAAACGTAATAAAAAATAGCAAACGCTATGATAGCTTTTTGACTAATACCAAACTGTAAAGATTTTCGTAACCGCCGCCCATACGCACGCCGCGAACAGGCGCCGTATCTAGATAATCTCGCCCAATAGCCACATACACATGTGAGTTTGGGGTAAACGCCTGATTTGAGATATCAAAAGTATACCAGTAACCATCCAGCCAAACCTCAGCCCATGCGTGACTGGCCATGTGATTTTCGGTATCGTCATACAGATAACCGGACACATAACGCGCTGGAATTTGTTGATCGCGCAAGATACCTAAAAATACATGTGTATGGTCTTGGCACACACCGGCACTTGTCGCAAATGCCTCAGCAGCAGTTGTGCCCACATGTGTGACGTCTTTAACAAAAGGCATTTTCATAATAAGGGCATTCGCCATCGCCTTTAAGCTGTCATGAGTAGGGGTTTTCAGATATGGTGCTGCAAATTCTCGCATCTCTTGTGAGCATTTGGTCAACGGGGTTTGTACGGTAAATAGCAGGTAGGGGACATGATCCATATCCTCTAAACGTTCGGTTTCGGTGTTGATCTCAACGATACCCGACGCCTGCATTTGTAAGTTGTTATGTGCCTCGTTACGACTGAGCGTGAGCCATGCATTACCAAAGCCGTCCTTTTGGTTGGTCGCCACTTTAGGGAGCATGACATCCCATTTATGAATGGTTTGGTGCGGCATTTGCATGGGGGTCATGCGTATGTACTGTACACTGCGCTGCGCCAGCTCATCGTAATAATAGTTGGTTTGGTGACTGATTTGAAGTTTCATAATATCTTCTCCTTTTTCTGTTTATTTCATATGTCTCATGAGCCATTATTATTGGTTTTTGGCTAGACACCTTCTATACACCTTGACTCAATATGAGATTGAACTCTTTGCTAATCAGCGCAAAATCACTAAATTTCTTTGACCTAATCATCTGGTTGGTCAAGCGGATAAGCTCACGCCAGCGCGTATTTTCCGGTAACTCATTAATCCAGTGTCTGAATTCAAAACTGACCTCTGTTGAATCCTCTCCCAACAAGACGGCACGCTCAAGCTGCTCAAAGTGACGTCCTAATTGCCAAAAACAAGTCACTGTCGGATTTTCTTGTTTCATCGCAGCGTTACACGCGTGTAGCTGCAAGGTCGCCGCTCGATACGTGCCAGCACTCGATAAACGCTTGATCAAGTTGTATAACTCAGCAGTATCTTTACCAATGACGCCTTTGGCCTCTTGGACATTGTCCTCAATCGATTGCACAATATTGGGTATGATGTTTTGTTCCAAGTCAGACATCATTTGTGCTTTCATGGTGGTAAGTGACGCTTCACCATCAACGGCAAACCCTAAATGACTGATTAAATGCTTGATCTGTGATTTTTTGAGATCGCCTTTGATGAGCTGTTTCATGACATCGTCATAGTAATACAAGCGCTCACTATATCGGCCTAGCCATATTAAGTGACTGGCGGTAGAGAGTAGCAGTATCATGGGCGCATCATCTAAACTCTCGTAACCGGTTTCTAAGGGCTGGACGCGATTATAGTAGTTCGCATGCCCTAAAGCGTTGCCTGTAGAATTGACACCTACTGAGGATAAAGGCGCGCACTTGTCGGCTTGCTGGCTGTCTAAATCACTGTCATCAATAACCCAAGTGTCTTTGATACCGCCGCCTTGCGATGAATTGACGACCAACGAGCCTTCAACCATGGCCACTCGTGTCAGACCACCGGGTACGATATCTACCGTGCCATCACCATGACTGAGAATAAAGGGACGCAAGTCAATATGACGCGGTGCGATACCATCGCTCACGGCAGTGGGGTTGGTAGATAGTGAGATGGTTGGCTGAGCAATAAAGCCGGCTGGGTTTTCAAGCAGACGCAGGCGATATTCTTCGATTTCTTCTTTGGTTGATGTCGGACCAATAAGCATCCCATAGCCGCCTGAGCCTTGCGTTTCTTTTACCACCAGCTTGTCCAGATTATCAAGCACATATTTGAGATCATCAGGCTTACGGCACTGGTATGTCTCGATATTAGGTAGGATAGGCTCTTCATTTAAATAGAATTTAATCATATCTGGTACAAAAGGATATAAACTCTTATCATCGGCCACGCCCGTACCTGGGGCGTTAACAATCACCACGTTGCCAGCGCGATAAGCACTCATTAGCCCTGATACACCCAATATGGAATCAGATTTAAAGGCTAACGGATCAATATAGGGATCATCAATGCGGCGGTAGATCACATCGACTTGTACCTTGCCACGAATACCTTGCATATAGACTTTGCTGTCCTCAACGACCAAATCATAACCATGAACGAGTGGTACATTCATCTCATGCGCTAAAAAAGCATGCTCATAATAGGCACTATTAAAGCGACCTGGCGTTAAAATGACGACTTGCGGATCATATTTGGATGTTGAGCTGGCAAGACAGGCTTTGAGACGGTTGGGATAATCACTGATGCCCATGATAGGCGTTTCAGTAAATATATCAGCTAAGAGCGTCTCTGATATATTGCGGCTCTCAAGCATATATGAGACGCCTGACGGGGTACGCAGGTTATCCTCTAACACACAAAATTTACCTGTCTCGTCTCGAATCAAATCAATACCGCTGATGTGCGAATAGATAGGCTTGTCGAGCTCAATGCCCATCATCCATGGCTCATAGCAGCCACTGGCATAGACGTAGCTGGCAGGGACAATATCTGCCTTCATGATGGCTTGGTCATGGTAGATATCATGTAAGAATGCATTGAGAGCGGTGATCCGCTGTTTACAGCCTGCTTCTATTTGTTTCCATTCGCTCGCGGCAATAATGCGTGGAATGATATCAAACGGAATCATACGCTCGATGTTTTTGGCATCGCTATAGACAGTAAAGGTGACCCCTTTACGGTAAAAGATATTTTCTGCTTGTTCGTTTAAATAATTGAGGGCATCCATGTTGATGTTATCAAGCCAATGACCAACGGCTTTTGCAACGGGACGATACTGACCTTTATTCGTTTGGAGTTCATCAAAACTTGGTGCGCGTGATGGGGGAGTGTCTGTTGAGTTACTGTCTGCTGACTTATTTTGTGATTGACTCTGGGATTGAGATGATTTTTTATTCATAAGTACCTCACGTATCCTTGGTAAAGTTATACTTTATGATGAATACACTGTCTATGCTAGGTAGAGTAGCACTTGTACTGCGCCCAACAGGTAGTCTATCTCCTGTATGGACTATACAACGGTTACTGAGCAATATACAACAAGAGTTAAATAATAGATTTTTAAAAACTTGAACCTAAATCCAATAAGTTTAACTCAATAGAAACAGTAGGAGAGAAGACATGAAGCTACGTGGTAGGTTCTTAATGCTGGCAGGTATAGGGTTGTCAGCGACTATCAGTGTGACTGGCTGTGGTAGCGAACCACAACAAGATATCTTGCCTGCTGGTAGCACAGTGGTCGCACTTGGCGACTCATTAACCTATGGTTACGGCGCAAACCCTAAAACAGCGTATCCTACGGTGCTAGCAGAGCTAAGCAAATGGAACGTCGTTAATGCAGGCGTCAATGGTGACACTTCTGCAGATGTGCTTACTCGCGTGAATAAGATTACTGAGCAAAACCCAGATTTAGTCTTACTGGGTGTGGGAGGTAATGATGTATTGCAGCGCATTTCGCCTGATACGATGCGGGCTAATATCATCGCGACTATAGACACTTTGCAATCCAACAATATTGATGTTGTCCTAATCGCTGAGCCATATTTCAGTACTAGTGCTTTGTTTGGAAAGGTAAGTGATAATCCACTGTATGAAGATATTGCGGAAACTGAAGGCATACCTCTGTATTCTGATGGCTGGTCCACTGTACTGTCAGATGATGCATTGAAATCTGATAAAATTCATGCCAATGCGGCAGGCTACAGACAGTTCGCTGAAGGGTTGCATGGTTATTTAAAAGAGGAAGGTTGGGTACATTAAACCGCGAATATTAACCTCGAAAACGGTCAGTAGGGCGTATGCGTTTGGCATCTAGAATACAATACGGAAAAAGCAGAGTGCCTAGTCAATAGGCGCTCTGCTTTTTTATTAATGACGAATAAACAATTTCTATAGTCAGGCTTTTATAGCCTAGCCATTCTAATCACCCATGACTACTACCAAACCTTCATCAGCAGCTATTTTACCTTCGCAGATATCTTTATAAACCTCCAGTAAACCCTTAACTCCATCAAGCTCCTGAATCTTTAACCACGCACTAGTTTTTGCGGTGCTATTCATGATGTAACGCATAGAGCGTTTATTGAACTCTTCAGGGCCCCATTCTTTCATACGTTGCTGTACATGACTGGGCGCAAAAAACTGTTGGCTACGTTCTTGAATGATACCTTCGGTATGACGTGGTTCGTCCCAGTGCGTAAGACCGACATTGCTGGTGTAGCGCATGTTATCGCCTAAGTGTCTATGTAGACGGCTGAGCACGTCGGTATTGGCCGACATATCGACAATAACCGTCGGCTTAGTTGCATCAATCTGCTCTAGTGTGTCATAGCTAAGCACACTGTCATAAGCGTCAATTGACTGAACGAAATCTATATTACGGTTTGAGGTGAGACCGATAACGTGCGGTGCGTCTTTATCATCAACTAAGCCGTATGCTAAGCCAGTACTGGTCTTGCTAGAGGCACTGATAATCACCACTTGCTCTGCGCCAAACCAGTCATTACTCTTCAATAGATCATGTAAGCAGAATGAGGTTAAGTGCAATACAAACAGTAGCATGCGCTGATTGTCATTGGCATGGTCATAACCAGGTTCATAATTGACGCGCTGATACATATTGTAGCCAGGCGGCAGCTCGGCACGATGGGCACTACCATCCAGCAGGCTGCTCTGCGTGACTCGCTTGGGTGTTACGATTAATTCATTGGCGGGCGGGAAGTAACCAAATAAGCGCTCACCGACAGGTAGTGCATCACTATTGGACTCTACAACATCGCCAAAACCCCAGACTGGAATAATACCCCATTTCTCAGGCTCGTCACCATTTGGCGGAAAAAACTGCCAATAGCGTAATTGGTCACCCATGACTGCATAAGTAATATTATTCGCAGTAAAAGCAAAGCGATCAACTTTGACACGTACTTCACCATCGCCTAGGGTATGTACAGGCGTCTCTTGCAGGCGAGCTTGGGTTAGGTTTGCTTTATTGGTCTGAAATTCTTGCATGGTTATTTCCTTTTTTATTTTATAGTTATCGGATTAAGCATTAGCAGTTTTGGCTTGACGCGCTGCCGTAATTTGCATGATTTCACCCATGAGCTTGGGCATGTTTGCAGCGGCTTTTGGTCCTGCTTCCTTTAGACGTTTAAGGATAGCTAACTCTTCAGGTGGTGTACCTTCGCTGGCTCGTACCAATTTGGTGAAGCCATCTAATCGATTGTTAATCATCCATTCACGTAGCGCAGGCTCTTTTGACCAACGCATTTGATTCTGCATTTGTTTAACAAGGCCAACTAAAAAGTCCGTATCATGATTTGGGATTGGCACCACTTGGCATAACTCATTTTTGACAGTTTCGTCATCATAATTGGCTTCAATGTGGGCGATGAACGCCGCACTGAACACAGGCTGATAGGTACGTACGGTTTGCACCACCACGGTATCACCTTTGAACACATCATACGTCTCTGTCACTGGTACTGCCCGTGCAGAGCAGTCGATATGCATGGTGTTGGGAGTGGTAGAAATGCTGTCCTCACCAAAATAAATCTTGTCAGTATCTAAGCGAGTCACGCGCCCTTTACGCACAATGTTTTTAACACGGCGTAACTGCTTAAGCTCTTCACTGCTAATGGTAGCGCCATGGAACATTTGCGGGCGTACATTTGGATCAATACGCATTAATACGCCGCCTTTTTCTAATCGATTAAACAGGTCTTCGATGTTTTCAGCTTCAGCAATCGCTTCTGCTTGAGTAGCCTGCGCCCCTATAGTATGGGTGAAAAAATCACGAGAGGGTTGGGTGTTTTTACGATCGATCAGCCAAGCATCTCTTGGCATAATCCACGTGATATTGTCTGGGTCAATTTGATTCTCTAGTAGCCATAAAACCGCATCTATACCCGTTTTTCCGCCACCGATAATCACGTAACCATCACGGGGTTTGGTTAAACTCGGCAAATCATTTAATGGGCCAAACTTAACACCTTCAGCAATCTCAAAGTTTGGGGTATGGGTTGCTGGTACTGAAGTTTTAAAATAAGTACCATCAATGATTTTCTTATTGACCTTAACCTCTGCAATGTGACAAACGAATAGGCATCGTTCCAATGACCACCTGGCTTATGATGTTTATCGACAATAATAATATTAGCATCAGTTTCTGTGAGCAGCACATCGGCAAAAGCCATGCCCACCGCGCCACTACCAATGATTAGATAATCCGTTTCTATCTGTTGAATACTCATAGCGTCCTTACTCTAAGTTGAGTTTCTATCAACACAAGCAATTCATAATTGTTTGTGTATAACAGTGTTATATACTAGAATAACACTGTTATAATTGTCAAGACATAGTGAGAATCTAATGGATGCCAGAACCAAAATACTAAACGCTGCATCTGAGCTTTTCTTAGAAGGGGGCGGAGACGCCTTGAGTGTACGCGCTATATCCAAGCGGGCAGGACTGTCCACCATCGGTATATACAGTCACTTCCAAGGTAAGCAAGGCATACTAGATGCGCTGTACATAGAAGGATTTAACCTAGTCCGTGAAGCCATGGATGTCATTTCAGAAGGTAAGGCAAACAAAGAGCAAGTATTAGAGGCGTGCCTAGGGTATCTCAATGTAGGCGAGAAATATGAAGCGCACTATCGGCTAATTTTTGGGGAATCTGACGCAGGATATCAGCCCTCAATCGAGGCCATTGCAGCCAGAGATAGCGCATTTTCAAAGTTGGTTCGGGTGGCGGGTTCTTATTTATCAGAAGATGCTAGCATGACGGAACGTCGGCAAATAGCGTTAGATATCTGGGCCATCGTACATGGGTACGTCAGTATTAGTCACCATGTAGTGTTCGCCGATGAACTGGATCTAGACTGGAAGACCATGGCACTTCGTGTGGTTGGAGTACAGTTGGATGCCATAAAGTCTTCTTAATAACGATATTGGTATATTTGTGGCAAGTGAGTGCATGCTAGGCTGGGTTATTTCAATATCGTAAGGTCTAAGGATAGCAAATTATGTTTGGCATCATAAAAGACTGGCGTGAACAGCGTATATTAGATAATAGCGAATTTACTCGAGCTGACTGGATGCAGGCAGCTGAACGTATTGTGATACTTGATAGATTAAGTATTGACGAGATGACACATTTATTTGAGCTAGCAACGTTATTTTTGGCCGATAAATCCATCACTGGGGCACAAGGCTTTGAGATTACCAATGCTGTCAGACAATCGATTGCACTACAAGCGTGTTTGCCGATCTTAAACTTAGGTCTTGACTGGTATGCTGGCTGGTCATCGATTATTATTTATCCTGGCTCGTACAAAAGCAACAGTACCACGGTAGATGAATTTGGTATCGTCCACGAAGGCAGTCAACATCGTAGCGGGGAAGCATGGCTGCGAGGGCCTGTCATTCTTTCATGGAAAGATGCCAAGCACTCAGGCGAACGTGATGGACACAACGTTGTCATTCATGAGTTTGTTCATAAACTCGATATGATGAATGGCCGCGCCAATGGCTTTCCACCGATGCAACATGATATGGATCCTGCAAACTGGACACAGATTATGAGCCGCGATTTTGAAGATTTTCAAACACATCGCAAGTCAGGACTTGATCGTTATGGCGCAACCAATCCTGCTGAGTTTTTTGCGGTTTTGAGTGAAGTGTTTTTTGAAACACCGCAAAAGCTGGTTGATGCTTATCCGGATATTTATCAGATTATGGTGCAGTTTTTCAAACAAACACCTATCTAGATTTAATTCTTATTGTGTGAAGCATTAGCCTCATAAAACCGGAATATTTTAAGAGTCTAAGCTAAGCTTTGTTTATTCACTCTATTGTTCACAGGATTTAAAACTTGAATTTTTAATTATCTTTAACGGTTCAGTCATATCAGCTTTTGTACGGTTATATATAGATAGGTCAGCAGCCCAAAGCATATTGCGCGTCAGAACCCATCTGTAGTGTGAGTAAATACTCCATGATTTTATGCGATTATATTCATCAGCAGTTTGATTTTTAGGGGCACCAATATTATCGACTCCAGGCCATTTATAAAAGAACGGACTTCTTACCATTTTCAACATTTCATTACCAGTTGATGCCAACCATATGTCTTCGTCTTCTTCTCCATCTGCATAAATTTTTGGACTTGGATTAAAAGCCCAAGCCTGAGATATGTACTTTTTCGTAGATGGGTCTTTAATCACATGAACGGCTAATCCTGCACCGAGCGAATAGCCTGCAACAACAATTGTAGTATTTGGATTTGCTTCCGCTATTTTTGTAACATATTCTCTTGCTAATTTGTATTGTTTTTTACTAAAAAGTAAGTTTGTAAATACCCAGTCACGTTTCTGGTCTGATCCAGTGAATGCAATTATTATTTCTTTAAGCTTTGTTTTATCAGATGTTTCATATAGCTTAAAAGTTCCTACCTCAAAACCAGAAGTGTCTGACTTAGGCCAGTCATATATTTCCAAATAAGAGGGAGTTTGAAAAAAATGATCTTTACTTTCTTGTGATAGGTCATCTGGATATTGACCCTGAAGTACTAGTGTACTAGCTAATGCGTATATATAACCTTTTTCCGCTATTTCCAAATGTTTCGAAGTCTCATTAGGGAAAGGAGGATACTTCATATCATGTAAGTATCTCTCATTGCACCAAAAATTGCCTGCTTCACGACTTGTTGTAAGGGAACCAATCATAGAGCAACTAGATAAGAGAGCTAAAGCCAACGTTACTATAATAATTCTCATAATATTAACATCCTTGTTAGTTATTTCTTACCTCATGCATTTTTTTAAATAATTTCTAATGCTCAACCTTAAAAGCACTTAAGAGCATTATGATAAGCAGTAATTTTTCTATGCAATCAGGAGATTTAAGACTTAGCAAGTCCTGATTTGACTCGAATTAAGGTCGATGTTGGTTTTCGTATTCCAGTTAAATAGCTACGTAAAATTTCTCATAGAGTAGGCTATATGACCACAGTCACTTTTTACGTACATGTAGAAAATACTTTGGTTATTCATCTAAAGACACATCCAAAAACCTGATGTGAAACACCTTTAATACTACACTAGTGATTATAAAAATTAGCTTCAATATATTCATTATATTGAATATAAATATAAAAGACAATAAAAAGGGCAGTACATCTGATTTGATGTATTGCCCTTTTCTAATTCGGTTTGTCTATTAAATCAGCTAACCATGTATCCGTTGACTATATCTGCTGCTAAACTGTCCATTGATCATTAATAATGGCCACCAGATAACGCTTCCCTTGATACTCGTCAAATACCAAGCGCAAAACACGCCAGTCCATACCATCATACTCATCCGTGCCTTTATGATAAAACTCCACAACGTCTGATGTTTGGTATATATCTTTTAAGTTATTGATAGAATTACCGTTTTTTCTGAATTCATTGACATTGGTAATAGCGTTGTTGAACTTTTTGCCATCCACCCAAGTATCCAAATAAGTAGGCAACGGCGTGACCAATAGATCGCCAGTACCGTCTTTTTCGCCCCAAGTAAATTGAATGTTAGACTGCTGTAAATACTGTGCAAATTGCCTGCGGCTAAAGACTTTATCTGACTCAGGCCGTACATAAGCGTACATTGAAAAACGAACGCCACGTATTGGATGGATATCATTAGTGATTCTAGAAAAATCCTTATTTGCCAGTGCGCGCTGTATACGTAACGCTTGCTGTCTAAGGGTTTGCTGGCTGATATCAGCATTACTAGGTGTTGATGAACTACTGGTTGGCTGAGATACAATGGCTTCGCTGGACTCAGAAGCAGACTGACAACCCGTCGCAGCTAGCGTGAATAGCAAAAAACTACTAAAGGCTAATGTCGCAGATTTTTCCTTAAAAAAAGCAGGTAATGTCATCATAAAATCATCCTTAGCACAGTTATTAGCGAAAGAAACATCACTATAAATTGTCATGGGAACCGGTAAAAAATACCATAAAAGCGTTATGTAATCGATATTTTGGTAAGTAAACCTGAATGATACGATAATACAGCAG